>NZ_JAMYPF010000019.1:0-133420 GCF_040320205.1 Mesorhizobium sp. M0761 | reverse complement strand
ACCAGTATCCGATAAATTACGCCACGACCGTCACGGTGCCCCTGGTTGCCAGCTAGGATACGGCCGGCTTGGTTGAGTTGGCGGCGCCGAACTCAGACCGTAACGGATCGACTGGGAACCATCGCTCGATCTGGAATTGTACTTGCAAGAGGTCGATTCTCTTCGCGGCTGTAGATGCTTAAAGCTCGCTCCTGAGACCTCAGGGATGGACTTTTCTATGGAACTAAAGTCAGGCTGCTTGCTTGGTCGCGTCCGTGAAAATCACCGAAAACCAGTCCATCAGTGCTGCAACATGCCGACAGGCTATCTCAGTCACCAAGCCTTTGATCTTGCTGGTGATCCCGACAGGAATCGAACCTGTGACCTACAGATTAGGAATCTGCCGCTCTATCCTACTGAGCTACGGGACCACGCGGCCCGACACATAGCCGCTTCGGATCGTTTCGCCAAGAGGCTCGCCGAAGGCAATGAAAAGGCCGGCCGAAGGCTAATCGGCCGGCCTTTCGGCGGCATATGTCAGGCTGCGAGCGCCGTTTCGGCCAGTTTCACCCAGTAGCTCATGCCGTGCGGGATGACTTCGTCGTTGAAGTCGTAGGCCGGATGGTGGAGGCCGGCGGTCTCGCCATTGCCGATGAAGATGAAGGCGCCAGGGCGGGCTTCCAGCATGTAGGAGAAGTCTTCGCCGCCCATCACCGGCTGGATGGCGCGGTGGACCTGGGTGTCGCCGGCGACATGTGCCGCGACATCGCCGGCAAAGACCGTTTCTTCCGGATGATTGAAGGTCACGGGATAGTTGGCGTCATAGTCGACAGTGATCGTCGCGCCGAAGGCGGTGGCTATTCCTTCGCAGATGGTGCGGATGCGCTCTTCCGACTTCTTGGCGATCTCTTTCTTCAGTGTGCGCACCGTGCCGGCAATCTCGGCGGTCTCGGGAATGACGTTGTAGGCGTCGCCGGCGTGGAACTTCGTCACCGAAACCACCACCGCCTCGACCGGATCGGTGCTGCGCGAAGCGACCGTCTGAAGGGCGCCGACCAACTGGCTGGTGATGACGATCGGGTCGATCGTGCCGTGCGGCATCGCCGCATGGCCGCCGCGGCCCTTCACGGTGATGGTGAACTCGGCGGTCGCCGCCATGATCGGGCCCGGCCGGATGGCGAACTGGCCCACCGGCAGGCCCGGCATGTTGTGCATGCCAAAGACTCGCGAAATATCGAAACGCTCCATCATGCCGTCCTTGACCATCTCGTTGCCGCCGCCGCCGCCCTCTTCCGCCGGCTGGAAGATAACCGCGACCGAGCCGGCGAAATTGCGCGTTTCGGTCAGATATTTGGCGGCGCCCAAAAGCATCGCCGTATGGCCGTCATGGCCGCAGGCATGCATTTTGCCGGGAATGGTCGAGGCATAGGGCTTGCCGGTGATCTCGTTGATAGGCAGCGCGTCCATGTCGGCGCGCAAGCCGATGGTCGCGCCTTGCCCCTTGCGGCCATGGATGATGCCGACCACGCCGGTCTTGCCGAGGCCCGTCACCACGTCGTCGCAGCCGAATTCCTTCAGCTTCTCGGTGACGAAGGCGGCGGTCTTGAAGACATCGAAATTCAGTTCTGGCGTCTGGTGCAGATGGCGTCGCCAGCCGGCAACTTCATCCTGCATCTCGGCGGCGCGGTTGAGAATCGGCATAATGGTTCCATCTCGCTGTTGGAGCAGACGATCTGGCCTGCTTGATTGCAATTGTGATTGCCATGCTTGTTGCCATCTTGGCACTTTGCCATCTTGGCGTCACATAGGGTAAATAGCACCCCAGACAATGTGATCCGGAAATTGAGGGCCGGATCAGGTCATGCTGGCCATCGCGTAACGAAATCTTACGGAGCCAGGGGCGACTACGGCAAGAGGCGATTTCGGATTCCATGATGCGGCACAGCCATATCCTCAAATTACTGCTAACGGGCGGCTTGGCGCTACCCATGCTGGCTGGGCCAGCTTTGGCCAATCCGGTGATCCTGTTCGACCTCAACAGCGGCAAGGTTCTGCAGCACCAGGACGCATTCAAGCGCTGGTATCCCGCTTCGCTGAGCAAGCTGATGACCGCCTATGTCACCTTCCGGGCGATTGCCGCCGGCGAGGTCCAGCTCGATTCACCGATCAAGGTGACCAAGCATTCGGCGGGCGAACCGCCGAGCAAGATGGGCTTCAAGCCGGGCTCGGTGATGCGGCTCGACAATGCGTTGAAGATGATGCTGGTCAAATCGGCCAACGATATCGCCATGGCCATCGGCGAAAACATAGGCGGCTCGCAGGCCGGATTCGCCGTTCGCATGAATGCGGAGGCGGCGCGGCTTGGCATGACCGGAACGCATTTCGTCAATCCGAACGGCCTGTTTTCGCCGGAGCAGTACACGACGGCGCGCGATCTTGCCCTGCTGGTGATGGCGATCCGCAAGGAATTCCCGCAATACGCCCCCTGGTTCTCGATCGAAGGCCTTGCCGTCGGCAAGAAGGCGATCTCCAACTACAATCTCTTGATCGGGCGCTATCCAGGCGCCGACGGCATGAAAACCGGGTTCGTCTGTCCCTCGGGCTTCAACATGATCGGCTCGGCGACACGCAATGGCCGCACGCTGGTCGCGGTCGTGCTCGGCGAAAAATCGGCGATCAGCCGTGCCGAGACCGCCGCCAGGCTGCTTGACCAGGGCTTTGCCATGCCCGACCCGAACTGGCTCACGGTCGCGGCCATGCCTTCCTATGGCGATACAATGTCACCCAACGACATGCATGATGAGATCTGCAGGAAGAAGGCGCCGCACGAGCAGTCCGAGGCGGCTCCGCCGGTGGCCGCGAAGGGCGCCGACGTGCCGAAATCGCCCTATCAGGAAAAGCTCGACCACGTGCCGACGCTGGTTGCAGTCGGCCTCGGCGGCGCCACCGGGCCGGCGCCGAAGGCGATGCGCGACCAGGGCGGCCAGGAATACGCCGATGTGCCGCTGCCGAGCTGGCGGCCAGACATTCCGGCGCCAAAGGGCGCCGAACCGGCCGTGGTGGGCCAGGCAACCGCGGTGCAGGGCGACCAGCTGGTCAAAGCCGCGAACTAGGCGATGGTTGGCTTTCCGATACCCGTCACGGTGGTCACCGGCTTCCTCGGCGCCGGCAAGACGACATTGCTCAACCGGCTGCTCAAAGATCCGGCACTGGTCGACACGGCCGTCATCATCAACGAATTCGGTGAGGTGGCGATCGACCACCTGCTGGTCGAGCAGGCCTCGGACGGCATCATCCAGTTGTCCGACGGCTGTCTGTGCTGCACGGTGCGCGGCGAACTGGTCGATACGCTGGCTGACCTCGTCGACCGGCTGCAGACCGGCCGTATCGCCCGCCTTGCCCGCGTCGTTGTCGAAACCACCGGGCTCGCCGATCCGGCGCCGGTGCTGCAGTCGATCATGGCGCATCCCGCCCTTGTGCAGGCCTTCCGACTTGATGGCGTCATCACGCTGGTCGACGCGGTCAACGGCAATGCGACGCTCGACGGCCATGTCGAGGCGGTCAAGCAGGTGGCGGTCGCCGATCGCATCGTGCTGACCAAGGTCGATCTGGCCAGCGATCCCGGCGACGTCGATGCTTTGCGAACGCGACTCCATCAGCTCAATCCAGGCGCCGTGGTGCTGGACGCCGGCGACGGCCGAACCGGCGTCACGGCGCTGTTCGATTGCGGCCTCTACAATCCGGCGACCAAATCCGCCGATGTCCGGCGCTGGCTCGGCGAAGAAGCCGCCCATGAGCACCACCATCATCATGATCATGACCACGGCGAGCATGAGCACCACCACCGCCACGATTCCCGCGTGCGCTCCTACTCGCTGGTCCATGACGGCCCGGTGCCGTTTTCGGCGATCGAGATGTTCCTCGACCTGCTGCGTTCTGCGCATGGCGACAAGCTTTTGCGGATGAAGGGCGTCATCGAGCTTGCGGAGGACCCGTCGCGGCCGCTTGTCGTCCACGGGGTGCAGAAGATCCTGCATCCGCCGGCGCGGCTGCTGGCCTGGCCGGACGGCCAACGCGGCACCAGGCTGGTGCTGATCACGCTCGATATGCCGGAAGATTATGTGCGCCGGCTGTTTTCCGCCTTCACCAACCGGCCGTCGATCGACACGCCGGATCGCGCGGCGTTGGAGAGCAATCCGCTGGCGATAGCCGGGGGCTGATTGTCAGGCTCGCTATGCGCCGCGTTCGACCAGGAAGCGGTGGCCGCCGCTGACGGCTGATGTTTCAACAAGCTGGTGGCCAGCGTCGGCGCAAAAGGCGGGGATGTCGATGACCGCCAGCGGGTCGGTGGTCTCCAGCCAAAGCCGGCTGCCCGGCTGCATTGCCGCCAAGCGTTTTTTCGCCTTGAGAACGGGCAGGGGGCAGTTCAGGCCCTTGAGGTCATAGATCGCGGTGTGATTTGTTTGTTTGTCTTCATGCATGTCTTTGTCCCAAAACCGCTGCGCACTTTTGGGCGACATGCATCGGCAAGGCGAAAAACCTCAGCCGCCGAACATGCCTAGCAGCTTGTTCTTGATCTTCGACATCCGGCTTTCGTCCGCCGGCGGTTCTGCAGGCACCGCCTCGACGCTCGCAGTGGCGACCGGCTGCTGGGGGGCCTGCTTGGCTGCTTCCTTTTCGGCCAGCGCTTGGGCCTTTGCGGCTTGCTTTTCAGCCAGTGCCTGGGCCTTGGCGGCTTTCGCAGCCTCGATGGCAGCAACCCGCTGTTCCTCGGCCTTGCGCTTGGCTTCCTTCTCTGCGTCCAGCGCCGCCATCTTGCGGCCGGCGGGCGAATCGATGCGGCCCATGCGCGCCGTCTCGGTCAGCGTGCCGTCGGAATTCAGCGACGGCGGTTCGATCGGCACGCGCTCGCCCCGGGCGCGGCGCTTCGACCATTCGGAAACGATGGCGGCTTCCTTGATGCCGGCAATGGTCGGCTTGGGCGCCGGCACGCTGGCTTTGACCGCGCCGGTGAAGGCCGCGTCATAGCTGCTTTGATAGGCGTTGAGTGCGCTCTTCAGCGAATCCGGCTGCGTGGTCGCCGGGCAGGCGCCGGTCGGATCGAATGTCGTGCCCTCGGGCGCCACCTGGTTGAAGACATAGCGCTTGTCGCAGACATCGACTTTCGGCGGCACCTTGGTGATCTCGAAATTGTCGTAACCGACCTTCAGCATCTTCCAGAACTCATAGTTCGGGTCGTTGCGGTAACGCGCCATGTTGGCGGCGGTCATGCGGAATGGGAAGGCCTGGATCTGGAACTCGGTCTGGCCGCCCTGGAAGGCATCGCGACCAAAAGCGTAGATCTGCTCGATCTGCGGATCGGTCATCGAATAACAGCCCGACGACGAGCAGGCGCCGTGCACCATGAGATTGGCGCCGGTGCGGCCATTGGCACGGTCATAGGCGTTGGGATAGCCGATGTTGAAGGACAGGTGATAGTTCGAGCGCGGATTCATCTGCGACGGGCGGACCGTATAGAAACCTTCCGGCGCCTGGCGGTCGCCCTCGGTGTATTTCGGGCCGAGCTTGCCCGACCATTTGCAGATGTCGTAGCTGGCGACCATCTCGTAGCGGCCGGTGGTCTTGGCCTTCCAAATTTCGAGCTTGCCTTCTTCCTTGAAGATGCGAGCCATCACCGACGAGGTGCGGATCATGCCCTTGGCCTTCATGTCGGCCAGGATCTTGTCCGGCAGCGGCTTGCTGGCTTCCGGCGCAAAATTCTTCATAGAGGAATCGTTGCAGCCGGCAACGCCAAGCGCGGCGATCAGAAGTGCGGTGCGGGCAAGCTTGGTAAACATGGATACGGCTATGTCTTTTTCTCGCGTCACGGGCCGGATAGCGCCCGGTCCGGTATGCTGAACACTGACGGACACCCTAAGCCCGTTAACCTTGAAAATTCCTTACCGCAAGCGTCGGACGGCGTCCCCCACGGCAATTCGCCCGGTGTCACGGATTTTTTATTGAGCCGAATGCGGCGGCATTTTTATGGCGAAATTGCTCCTTGACGCCACATTGCGGTGCGTTGCCCGCCGAAATCAGAGGCTGCGGCCCATCGCCAGGTATTTTTCGCGGCGCTGCTCGCGAAAATCGGTATTGGCGCCGGCAAATTCCTTCATCGTCTTGGCAATGAGGTCGCCGGTGGCGGCGATCACCGTTTCGGGCGCGCGCTGGGCGCCGCCGAGCGGCTCGGCAATGATGGCGTCGATGATCTTCATTTCCAGAAGGTCCTGGGCGGTGATCTTCATATTGGTCGCCGCATCCTTCGAGCGCGTGGTGTCGCGCCACAGGATCGAGGCAGCGCCTTCCGGCGAGATCACCGAATAGATGGCGTGTTCCAGCATGTAGACGCGGTTGGCGGTGGCGATCGCAATGGCGCCGCCCGAACCGCCTTCGCCGATGACGACCGAAATCGATGGCACTTTGAGGCCGAGGCAGGCCGAGGTTGAACGGGCGATGGCTTCCGCCTGGCCGCGTTCCTCGGCGCCAACGCCGGGGTAGGCGCCGGCGGTGTCGACCAGCGTCAGAAGTGGAATCTGGAAGCGGTCGGCAAGTTCCATCAGCCGCACGGCCTTACGGTAGCCTTCAGGGCGCACCGAGCCGAAATTGTGCTTGAGCCGGCTCGCCGTGTCGGAGCCCTTTTCCTGGCCGATGACGGCCACCGGTTCGCCGCGGAATCGGGCGAAGCCGCCGATGATCGCCTGGTCCTCGCCGAAATTGCGGTCGCCGGCGAGCGGCGTGAAATCGCTGAACAGACCCTTGATGTAGTCGAGGCAATGCGGCCTGTCGGTGTGGCGCGCGACCTGCACCTTCTGCCACGGCGTCAGCGCCTTGTAGATGTCGCGCAGCGCGTCGCGCACGCGCTTCTCGAGCCGGCTGATTTCGTCGCCGACATCGACCGCCTCGCCATTCTCGGCAAGCTTCTTCAGCTCGAGGATCTTGAGTTCAAGGTCCTGCACCGGCTTTTCGAAATCGAGGTAATTGTACATTCTTGAGCGGACCGATGCGTCGGAAGGCAAACATCGCGCAGATGTAGGCTCCGCGCGGGCACGTTGCCCTCACATAGCGATATGAGGCCTAGTCGGCAAGCGGATGATGATCGTTGACCAGCCGCACCAACCGCTCTTCCAGCACATGCGTGTAAATCTGCGTGGTCGAGATATCGGCGTGGCCGAGCAGCTGCTGCACCGCCCTGAGATCAGCGCCGTTCTGCAGGAGATGGCTGGCAAAAGCATGGCGCAGCACATGCGGCGAAATTTTGGCCGCCGATATGCCGGCCCGCGCGGCAAGGCCTTTGAGGTCGCGGGCAAAGACCTGCCGGGAGAGAAAGCCGCTGTCGCTGGCGGCCGGGAACAGAAACGGGCTGTCGGCGAAAGCCGGCACCGACGCCCGGGCCGTGAGCCATGCCCGCATCGCCATGCGGGCCTTGGCCGACAGCGGCACCATGCGCTCCTTGTCGCCCTTGCCGCGCACCATGAAGAAGCGGTCGTCGCGCTGGGCGACGGTCACCGGCAGGCCGACAAGTTCGGAGACGCGCAGGCCGGTGGCATAGAGCACCTCGACCAAAGCGTGCAGGCGCAGTGCCGCCACCCGGTCGCCATTGACGCCATCGCCTGTCTCAAGCGCCGCACGGTCGAGCAGCCGACCGGTATCGGCCTCGCTCATCGTCTTGGGCAGCGGCCGGCCCTTTTTCGGACTGTCCAGCGTGCCGGTCGGGTCGTCGCCGCGCAAGCCCTCGGCGTAGAGGAACTTGAAGAACTGGCGGATCGCCGACAGTTTGCGCGCCTGCGACGTCGACGCAAAGCCGCGCGCTGCGATGTCGTCGAGATAGGCGCGGATGTCGACTGCGGCGGCAGCGGCAAGCCCGCCGGCAATCTGCTGCGAAGCGTCTTCGAGATCACGGCGGTAGCAAGACAGCGTGTTTGCAGCGGCACCGCGTTCGGCGCTCATCATTTCGAGAAAGGCTTCGATGCGAGCCGCGCTGTTCATGTTCCAGGGGTCAGTTTTGGGTCAGTTTTTCTTGGGGTTCAGCTTTTCCGGTGGAATGCGCACGGTGATTTCGGCTTTTTTCGGCTCGACGAACATCGCCAACGCCACCATCGTACCATAGGCAATGCCGGCAAGAATCATCATCGTCACGACAAAGCGGAACAGTGTCGGCATCAATCTTCGCCCGTCTTCTTGCTCTGCGATTCCAAGCCCTGTGTCCTTATGGGACGCTAATTCCGTCAATTCAAGGACGAAGGGCTCTGCGTGCGAAAGGCGCTATGCTTGACGCAAACGGGCTTTTGATGTCGATACGCCGGCAAAGACGGCTTAGAAACAGCATGGTCTCATGAACGCGTTACCAGCAAATCCTCCCGGCGATAGCCATGCCGCGCTGCTCGACAGGCTGGGCAGCCGCTCGATCGTCTTTGTCGGCCTGATGGGCGCCGGCAAGACGGCGATCGGCCGCAAGGTGGCGACGATGCTGTCGCTGCCCTTCGTAGACAGCGACCAGGAGATAGAAACCGTGTCGCGCATGACGGTGCCGGAACTGTTCGAACGCTATGGCGAGACCGAATTCCGGGCATTGGAGCAGCGCGTCATCCTGCGCGTGCTGGAGAGTGGGCCGCAGGTGCTGTCGACCGGCGGCGGCGCGTTCATGAATGCGCAGACGCGGGAAGCGATCGCCGGGCATGGCGTGTCGGTGTGGCTGAAGGCCGAGATCGACCTGTTGATGGAGCGCGTGTCCAAGAAGCAGAACCGGCCGTTGCTCAAAAGCGCCGATCCGCGCGCCGTGCTCGAGCGACTGATGGGCGAGCGCTACCCGGTCTATGCCACGTCCAACATCACCGTGCCGACACGCGACGACCGCAAGGAGGTCATTGCGACGGAGGTTGTCGACGCGCTGTGCGGGCATTTCGGCATTCCGGCTCCGACTGCGCCGGGCGAGGTGCGGCTGTGAGCGAACAGGTCACTGTCGAGGTCGGCCTTGGCGAGCGCGCCTATGACATCCTGATCGGCCCTGGCCTTTTGGCGCGCGCCGGCGCCGAGATTTCGCGCCGCCTGCCCGGCACGAGGGCGGCGGTGGTCACCGACGACAATGTCGCGGCGGCACATCTCGACGCGCTGAAGGCCGGTCTGGAAACAGGCGGCATCCAGCCTGCCGTCATCACTTTGCCGGCCGGCGAAAAGACCAAGAGCTTTGCCCATCTCGAAGAGGTGGTCGACGGCGTGCTCGCCGCCAAGCTGGAGCGCGGCGATGTCGTCATTGCGCTCGGCGGTGGCGTCATCGGCGATCTCACCGGCTTTGCCGCCGGCATCGTGCGCCGCGGCATGAATTTCGTCCAGATTCCAACCTCGCTGCTGGCGCAGGTCGATTCCTCGGTCGGTGGGAAGACCGGCATCAACAGCCCGCGCGGCAAGAATCTGGTCGGCGTCTTCCATCAGCCGAAGCTGGTGCTGGCCGACACCGAAGTGCTCGACACGCTGCCGATCCGCGAATTTCGCGCCGGCTATGCCGAGCTTGCCAAATACGGGTTGATCGACCGACCGGCGTTTTTCGCCTGGCTGGAAGCGAACTGGGAAAAGGTGTTCGCCGGTGGTGCGGAACGGGCGGAGGCGATTGCCGAGGCCTGCCGCGCCAAGGCCGATGTCGTCGCCCGCGACGAGTTCGAAACCGGCGACCGCGCACTGCTCAATCTTGGCCACACGTTCGGCCATGCGCTGGAAGGCGCCACACAGTATGATGGCGCCCGCCTCGTCCATGGCGAAGGCGTCGCCATCGGCATGGCGCTGGCGCACCGCTTTTCCGCAAGGCTCAATCTGGCCAGCCCGGACGACGCGGCGCGGGTCGAGGCGCATCTTCGCGCCGTCGGTCTACCCTGGCGGATGGCCGACATCCCTGGTGAGTTGCCCGATGCCGAGGCGCTGCTTGGCTTCATCACCCAGGACAAGAAAGTGTCGCGCGGCGCGCTGACCTTCATCCTGACGCGCGGCGTTGGCCAGGCTTTTATTGCCAAGGATGTACCGGCGTCGGAAGTGCTTTCGTTCCTCAGGGAAAACCACCCGGGCCAGGAAAGCCGGCCGCGATGATCAACGAGCCTGGCTGGACCGTCGTCGCCTTCCTTGCCATCCTCATCCTGCTGGTCCTGGCCGTGCGCACGCGCCTGCTTGCCATGTTCGGCTATGAGTTGTCGCGCATCGAGCCGCAGCGCTCGACCCAGGACGAGTTGCGCGGCGCGGTCGACGATTTCCGCCGCGACGGCCAGATGGTGCGAGAGGACCGCGACCGCGTCGGCGGGCTGTTCGATCTCGCCGAGCTCGAAGTCTCCGACATCATGGTCCACCGCACCAATATGCGCTCGGTCAATGCCGACAATGGGCCGGAAGCGGTGGTGCGCGAGATCCTGCAAAGCCCGCACACCCGCATGCCGTTGTGGAAAGGCTCGCTCGACAACATTGTCGGCGTGCTGCACGCCAAGGACCTGCTGCGAGCGCTGAACGAGGTCGGCAACGACTTTTCCCGGATCGACGTGATGAAGATCGCTTCGAAGCCTTGGTTCGTGCCCGACACCACCACGCTGCAGGAACAGCTCAACGCCTTCCTGCGCGCCAAGGCGCATTTCGCCATCGTCGTCGACGAATATGGCGAGGTCGAAGGGCTGGTGACGCTGGAGGACATTATCGAGGAGATCGTTGGCGAGATCGCCGACGAGCACGATGTCGACATTCAGGGCGTCAAGCAGGAGGCGGACGGTTCCGTGGTCGTCGACGGCACCGTCCCGATCCGCGATCTCAACCGGGCGCTCGACTGGAACCTGCCTGACGAGGAAGCGACCACCATTGCCGGCCTGGTCATCCACGAGACGCAGTCGATCCCCGAGGAAAAGCAGGCTTTCACCTTCCACGGCAAGCGCTTCGTGGTGATGAAGCGCGACAAGAACCGGATCGCAAGGATCAGGATCAGGCCGGCGGGCGAAGCCTGAGGTAACGAGCAGGCCCGCAACAGGACGCTCTTTGCCGAGCTTATGCCGCGATCTGGCTCGTAGACCGTTCGTGGATTGTCGCACCGGTTTGAGCGTCAACTGCGACCAGGCTGACCTCGTAGCCCCAGAGGCTGCGGACATGGCGGAGCGTCGCGTCACGGCTGGCCCCTTCGAGCACAACACCATCCTTTACCCTGTGTTGCAGCCGCAACTGCCGGTCGCCGAGCAGGTCGACATCAATCACCTGGATGTCCGGCCGATTCGCTCCAAGGTCGTAACTGTGGGCTAGCTGGGCGCGTATCTTGTGATAGCCACGTTCGTTGTGGATCGACGCGACTTCGAAATGCGGTTTGTCGGCTCCATCGCCAAGCACGAAGAACCGCCATTTTCGGATCAAGCTCGGGCTGAGGTACTGGCGGATAAAGGATTCGTCGCGGTGGTTGGCCCAGGCCTCAAGCAGGACCTCGCGCCAGTTGCCATGTCCTGCAATGTCCGGGAACCAGTCGCGGTCCTCCGCCGTCGGCTCGGTCGAAATGCGCTGTATGTCCTGCATCATGTCGATGCCGAGGGCATAGGGATTGATGCCTGAAAACCGGGGATCGTCAAAGGCCGGCTGGAAGATCACGTTCGAATGGTTGCGCAGGATTTCGAGCATGGCACCTTCGCCGATCCGGCCGCGATCGAATAGCATGTTCATGAGCGTATAATGCACGAAGGTGGCGCAGCCTTCATTCATGACTTGAGTCTGTCGCTGCGGGTAGAAATATTGCGCGATGACGCGGACGATCCTGATGATCTCGCGCTGCCAGGGTTCCAGGATCAGGCTGTTCTTCTCGAGGAAATAAAGGAGGTTTTCCTCGGGAAGGTTGAGCGATCTCTTGCGCTCCGCCATCCCTTGATCCTCATTGCCGGACTTGTTTTTGTTCTGCGACGGCGGCAGCGTGCGCCACAGATCGTTGTAGGAGCGCTCTTCGTATTCGAGGCGCTCGCGAAGCCCTTCGCGCTGTCGCTCCGACGAGAGCTTTGGCGGCCGGTGGTAGCGGAACACCCCTTGTTCCATCAGGGCATGGGCGGAATCGAGAATGGCCTCCACTGCTGCAAGGCCGTGCCGCTCCTCGCACCGGGCGATGTAGCCCTTGGCGAAGTCCAGATAACCCAGGATTGCCCCGGCGTCGGTCCATTGCTGAAACAGATGATTGTTCTTGAAGAAATGATTGTGGCCAAGCGCCGCGTGGGCCGTCACAAGGGCCTGCAACGCCATGGTGTTTTCCTCCATGAGGTAGACGATGCAGGGATTGGAGTTGATGACCAGTTCATAGGCCAGCCCCCGACCACCCTTACGGTAAAGAAGCTCCTGGTGAAGGAAATGTTTGCCGAACGACCAATGCCGATACATCAGTGGCATGCCGATAGATGAGTAGGCGTCGAGCATCTGTTGGGAGGAGATTATCTCCATCTGGACCGGGTAAGTATCGAGATGCAACTCGTCGACCGCGATCGCCTCGATCTCTTCAAAAGCCCGCGATAATTTCTCGAAATTCCAGTCAGAACCGGAAAACAACAAATTCGTTTCGTTGGCTCGCCTGACCATCTCTCTCTCTCAAGCGCTCTTGATGGCCGCCGGCTGCCTGGCGAAGAGCCGGTGGAAGACCGGGTAAATATCCGCGGGAGCAGCGATGCGGCTCATCTGGAAGTTGGGCCATTTCAGCTCGATCGTACTGTAGGCGCGCCAAAGCGACGTCCCGTTTTCGGTAGCACCGAATATGTGGCTCTCGCGTTCGTCGATGATCTCGACATAGGCGAAATACTGGCACAGGCGCATGAGCTTGCCGTTCATGAGTTCTATGCATCGCTCGGAATCGGTGGTGAAATTGTCCCCGTCAGAGGCCTGCGCGGCGTAAATGTTCCACTCGCTGGCAGGATAGCGCTGGCCGATAATGCGGTGCATTTCGTCGAGCGCGGTGGAGACGATCGTACCGCCGCTCTGCGTGTTGTAGAAGAACGTGTCCTCATCCACTTCGTGCGCCTCATGGGTATGGCGGATGAAGACGATCTCCGTGCGTTCGTAGCGCCGTTTCAAGAACAGGTGCAGCAGCACGAAGAAGCGTTTGGCCAAGTCCTTTTCGCGTTGGCCCATCGATCCGGACACGTCCATAAGGCAGAACATGACGGCATTGGCATTCGGCACCGGCCGGGCGTCGAAGCGGTTGAATCGGATATCGACCGGATCGACAAAGGCAATTCGCCTGCGCCGTCGCTCCAGCCGGTCAAGCTCGTCGCGTAATTCCGCGATGCGCTGGCGCACCGCCGCGCCGGCCGGGGCCGACTCAAGCGTGACGATTTCCCGGAGGATCGCCTCCAGTTCCTGCTGCGTGGGGCGCCTCAGCGCAATGCGCCGGCCTAGGCTGTTGCGCATGGTGCGGCCGGCATTGATGTTGGTCGGGGAACCGGTTGCCGCGAAGCCGGCCCGGCGCGGCTTGAAGGCAAGGATTTCCTTGAGATTGAGCTTAACCAGGTCGGGCAGTTCGAGATCCTCAAAAAAGAGTTCGAGCACCTCCTCGCGTGACAGCACGAAACGAAAATCGTCTTCCGACGCCGTGTTTCCTGGCGACGACGCCGCGCCGCCCCCATGCGGCTTCGGGAGCAGGTCTCCAGGGGAAAAATGCCTGTTGCCCGGAAGGATGTGTCGGCGCCGTCCGCTGGCCCTGTCATCGTTGAAGCTCGGCTCGGCTGTTTTCCTTTCAGGCATGGGCACGGCGTGCTCGGTATCCACGTCGGCGATCCTGCCAGTGCGGATTTGATCGCGAATGCTCCGCTTCAACTCCTCGCGAGCACGCCTGAGGAAGCGCTGTCGATTGCCAAGGCTCTTGTCCTTGGGGTTCAGGCGACGGTCGATGAAGATCGGCATGGAACCATCCGGCTCTGTCAACCCGCCTTGTTCACCCGCATGTACCAGTCCACCAGCCGGCGTACCTGCCGTTCTGTGTAGCCACGCTCGATCATGCGCTGCACGAATTCGTTATGGCGCTTTTCCGTAACGCTGTCTTGCTTGGAGCCGAAGCTGATCACCGGCAAGAGGTCCTCGACCTGTCCGAACATCCGCTTCTCGATGACCTCGCGCAATTTTTCATAGCTGGTCCATGACGGGTTGCGGCCGTGGTTTCTTGCGCGAGCGCGCAGAGTGAACTTCACCACCTCGTTACGGAAGTCCTTGGGATTGGCGATGCCTGCCGGTTTCTCGACCTGCGAAAGTTCGTTGTCCAGGATCTCCCGGTTGAGGATCTGGCCGGTGTCGGGGTCCTTGTAGTCCTGGTCCTCAATCCAGGCATCCGCATAGGCGATGTAGCGGTCGAAGAGGTTCTGGCCGTATTCGCTATAGGACTCCAGATAGGCCTTCTGGATTTCGTGGCCGATGAACTCGGCGTAGCGCGCCGCAAGCTCCGACTTGATGAATTCAAGATAGGCCGCTTCCGTTTCCTTCGGGAACTGCTCCCGCTTGATCGCCTCCTCCAGAATGTACATCAGATGCACAGGATCGGCGGCCACCTCCTCATTATCGAAGTTGAATGTCTGCGAAAGGATCTTAAAGGCAAAGCGCGTGCTGACGCCCGTCATGCCTTCATCGACGCCGGCGGCGTCGCGATATTCTTGGACCGACTTTGCCCTGGGATCGACTTCCTTCAGATTTTCGCCGTCATAGGCGCGCATCTTGGTGTAGAGCGGCGAGTTGTCGTGCTCGGCCAAGCGCGTCGAAACTGCAAAGCGGCTGAGGATGTCCAAAACTTCAGGGGCACAGGGGCTGGCGGCCAACTCGCTCTCACGCAGCAATTTCTCATAGATCTGCCTCTCTTCGGTGATCCGCAGGCAATAGGGTACCTTGACCACCAGGATGCGATCGAGAAACGCCTCGTTGTTCTTGTTGCTCTTGAACTGTTGCCATTCCGACTCGTTGGAATGGGCGACGATGATCCCCTGGTAGGGAAAGGCGCCGAAATTTTCAGTGCCGTTGTAGCTGCCTTCCTGTGTCGCGGTCAGCAGCGGATGCAGAACCTTGATGGGTGCCTTGAACATCTCGACGAATTCAAGCAGACCTTGCGTGGTCCGGTTCAGGCCACCGCTATAGGAATAGGCATCGGGGTCGGACTGGCTAAAATTTTCCAATTGCCTGATGTCGACCTTGCCGACCAGGGCCGAGACATCCTGATTGTTCTCATCGCCAGGTTCGGTCTTGGCAATGCCGATCTGGCGCAGCCGCGAAGGCATCAGCTTGACGACGCTGAATTTGGAGATGTCGCCAGACAATTCGTCGAGGCGCTTGGCCGCCCATGGCGAAATCAATCCGTTCAGCCGGCGCCGGGCTATGCCGTATTTATCCTCTAGCAGATCACCCATGTGATCGGGATGGAACAGCCCAAGCGGCGACTCGAAAACCGGGCTGATCTGGTTGCCGACCTTCAGCGTGTAGATCGGGCGCTGCTCCATCAGTTTCTTCAGGCGCTCGGCCAGAGAGGATTTGCCGCCGCCGACCGGGCCGAGGAGATAGAGGATCTGCTTGCGTTCTTCGAGCCCCTGCGAGGCATAGCGGAAATATCCAGCTATGCGCTCGATCGTATCCTCCATTCCATAGAAGTCAGAAAAATGAGGGTAGATCTTGAGGGTCCGATTCGCGAAAATGCGGCCGAGGCGCTCGTCTTTGCTGGTGTCAACCAGTTTTGGTTCGCCGATTGCGTCGACCATCCTTTCGGGCGCCGAAGCGTACATCGATTTGTCTTCCCGACAGGCAAGAAGATACTGTTGGATGCTGACCTCTTCGTCCGCCGCATTGGCATAAATTTCCGAAAAAAGATCGAAGACGTCGGATTGGGTTGCACGCATGATGTTCTGCCCTCGGAGCCGATCTGGATTCCAATCGCCTCATCACCTTCAACTGTCGGAAAGCATTGTTGGTTCCCTTCACATGAAGGAGAGTGGCTGCAATCCGGGTAGAAGGCTTGGGAGGAAACATTCGGAGTGGCTGGAATGGCGGGTTGCCCGGTGCTGCGGCGCTGATGGGCGGCGTTGTCGCCGGCCAGCTATCTCGATGGACACAAGCATCCGCCGACCTTCATCGCCTATTCGCGCGCCGAAGGCCGCGACGACCAATCGAAGGCTTTGCCAAACGCCTGCGCGCCATCGGCACTGAAGTGACGCTGTTCGACGGCAACGCCCACACGCATATGTCGATCAATCACGACTTCGGCGAGGACGGCGACGCGTTGACCGCCGCGATGCTGGCCTTCCTGAATGGACCGTCGGTTGATCGCCGGATCCCCGCGAGGCGTCCTGGATCAGACCAAAAGCCCCGGCGGGACATTGCCGACCCGGCGCCTACAGGTACAATTGTTCCTGAATTGTCGATTGGGAAAGAAAATCATGAATGGCGCCGATCTGCTGTGCGACGTGCTCCTGGCCAATGACGTCACGGTCTGCTTCGCCAATCCTGGCACATCCGAAATGCATTTCGTTGCCGCACTGCACCGCAAACCTCAGATGCGTTGCGTGCTCGGCCTGTTCGAGGGCGTGGTGACCGGCGCCGCCGACGGCTATGCGCGCATGACCGACCGCCCGGCAGCAACGTTGCTGCATACCGGACCGGGTCTCGCCAACGGTTTGGCCAACATGCACAACGCAAGGCGTGCGCGCAGCCCGATGATCAACATTGTCGGCGACCATGCATCTTACCATCTGCCGCTCGATGCCCCGCTGACCAGCGACATAGAAGGCCTGGCGTCGCCGATGTCGAACTGGGTTGGCCGCGTCAAGGGGCCGGCCGATATTGTGCCGGCCGCAGAGGCGGCTTTCCGCGCCTCACTCACGCCGCCTGGCGTCACGACGCTGATCCTGCCTGCGGATGCCGCCTGGGGCGAAGTTGCTGCGATTTCACCTGGCAAGGTGGAGCTGGAGCCGCCGCCCGCCGTCGACATGGCTGTTGTGCGCACGATCGCCGAAGCAATCCGCGCCGCGCCGGGCCGTGTCGGCATGGTGGTGCGTGGGCAGGCGGCGCGCGCCGATGGACTTGAAATCGCAGGGAGAATCTCATCGGGAAGCGATGTCAGGCTGTTCAGTGAGGTTCTGATCGCCCGCATGCAGCGCGGCCGCGGGCGGTTCGCCCCGACCCGCATTCCCTATCCGGTCGATGCGGCGACGGCCACGCTCCGGGATATCGATTTGCTGGTGCTGGTCGGCGCCAAGGAGCCGGTTGCCTTCTTCGCTTATCCCGGCAAGCCCGGGCGGCTGGTTCGGGACGATTGCAAGGTGCTTTCGCTGGCGGCGCATGGCCAGGATCTGAAAGCGGCGCTGGAGGCGCTGGCCGACGAGCTCGGCATCAAGCCGACGCAGCAATTCGCCGCCGCAACCGCCTTTCCAGACGAACCGACGCTGAGCGGCAGACTGACGGACGATGCCATCGCGCTGTCGGTGGCGCGCAAACTTCCGGCCAATGCCATCGTCTGCGACGAAGCGGTCACCTCGGCGAGACGGTTCTTCACGCTATCCGCCTTTGCGGCGCCGCACGACTACATGATGGGTACGGGCGGATCGATCGGCGGCGGCATTCCCATGGCTACCGGCGCGGCGATCGCCTGCCCGGACCGCAAGGTGATCAATCTCGAAGCCGACGGCAGTGGCATGTACACGGTGCAGGGACTGTGGACCCAGGCCAGGGAAAAGCTTGACGTCGTGACCATCATCTTTTCCAACCGGACCTACGCCATCCTGCATGGCGAAATGAAGAATGTCGGGGTCAATGAGATCGGCGAGAACGCTAGGCGCATGCTCGATCTCGACCATCCGGCGCTGGACTGGGTTGCGCTGGCCAAAGGCATGGGCGTCGAGGCGGCCCGCGCCGACACGTGCGAGCGGTTCGACGCGCTGCTCGACAGTGCCCTGTCGCGTCCGGGACCGTTTCTCATCGAAGCGGTGATCTGAGGCGGAGAGACTTACCAACGGGTCTTTTCGCCGGGTGCAGCCGGTTCGATTGCCAGCGCATGGACGCCGGCTTGCAGCTCCGCTGCGAGCAATTCGTTGACGGCGCGGTGGCGGTCGATGCGGCTCATGCCGGCAAAGACGGATGAGACGATGCGGACGCGAAAATGCGTCTCGCCGGTGCCGTCATAGGCAGCGTGATGGTCGGAGCCGTGGTGGTGATGACCGGCATGGAGATGGCTTTCATTGACGATCGCCAGGCGCTCCGGCGAAAACGCCTTGTTCAGCTTGTCTTCCATCGTCGCCTGTATGGACATCGCCATCTCCCTTCACCATATCTGCAAGGCGTGATCGGGAAATCGGGATCGATCCCGCCGGGCCGCCTCAAAAATCGCCATTCGCCCTGCTTTATGCCGCGATTCAGCGGTTAGGGCGATGATCGCGAAAATGTCAATTCTTGTTTCGCACGTGCGAACAGCCCATAAATGGGTGAGATGAAACCGTACCCCAAATATTTCGAGAAAATTCGGGTCCGTCCCGACAAGGATGCGGAGCTGAAGTCGCACTCGCCGATCTGCCAGTGGGACGGCTGCAAGGAGGCCGGTACCCACCGGGCGCCGGTCGGACGCATGAAGGAAGGCGAGTATTTTCAGTTCTGCTTCGATCATGTGCGCGAATACAACAAGGGTTTCAACTACTTCTCCGGCGTGCCGGACACCGAGATAGCCCGCTTCCAGAAGGAAGCGATGACCGGCCACCGGCCGACATGGAAGATGGGCGTCGCCGGCGCCTCGACGCGCTCCTCGCCCGATTTCGCCCAGCAGCGTTCCGGTCGCGCCGGCTATTACAACCGCATGCGCGATCCTTTCGACCTGTTCAAAGGGCCGAAGGACCCGCGCGAGGCGCGCGAACGCAAGGCCAAGCCGCTTGAGGCCAAGGCGCTGGAAACGCTTGGCCTTGATACAAAGGCGACTGGCAAGGACATCAAGGCGCGCTATAAGGAACTTGTGAAGCGCCACCATCCGGATGCGAATGGCGGCGATAGAGGTTCGGAAGACCGGTTCCGCGATGTGCTGCAGGCCTATCGCGTGCTCAAGCAGGCGGGTTTGTGCTGAGCAACCTAACGGTTCGTGTCGTTTTCCAACTTTCATAAGGGTGGAAAAGGCTCTAAGACCGCCCCCGGACAAAATCGATTGCCGGCGAAATCAGGCATTTCGCCAGTGGAGACTTGGATAGAGATGAACAAGGTCGATCGCGACATCGCCAATTTGCCCGACACGACGGTGTCGGTGAAAGACAAATTCGGCTTCGAGTCCAAGATGGTGGTGCCGGCCTATTCGGTGACCTCGGAACATGTGCCGGACATCGATCCGGACTATCTGTTCGACAAGGCGACGACGCTGGCGATCCTTGCCGGCTTTGCCTACAATCGCCGCGTCATGGTGTCTGGCTATCACGGCACCGGCAAATCGACCCATATCGAACAGGTCGCCGCCCGCCTTAACTGGCCCTGCGTGCGCGTCAACCTCGACAGCCATGTCAGCCGTATCGACCTCGTCGGCAAGGACGCCATCGTCGTCAAGGATGGCCTGCAGATCACCGAATTCCGCGACGGCATCCTGCCCTGGGCCTACCAGCACAATGTCGCGCTCTGCTTCGACGAGTACGATGCAGGCCGTCCGGACGTGATGTTCGTCATCCAGCGCGTGCTGGAATCGTCGGGCCGCCTGACGCTGCTCGACCAGAGCCGGGTTATCCGCCCGCATCCGGCGTTCCGGCTGTTTTCGACCGCCAACACGGTCGGCCTCGGCGACACTACCGGCCTCTATCACGGCACGCAGCAGATCAACCAGGCGCAGATGGATCGCTGGTCGATCGTCACTACGCTGAACTACCTGCCGCACGACAATGAGGTGAACATTGTTCTGGCCAAGGCCAAGCACTATCGCGACGCCAACGGCAAGGACATCGTCAACAAGATGGTGCGCGTCGCCGACATGACGCGCTCGGCCTTCATCAATGGCGATCTGTCGACCGTGATGAGCCCGCGTACCGTCATCACCTGGGCCGAAAATGCCGAGATCTTCGGCAATATCGGCATGGCGTTCCGGCTGACCTTCCTCAACAAGTGCGACGAGCTGGAGCGTTCGGTGGTGGCCGAGTTCTACCAGCGCGCCTTCGGCGAGGACCTGCCCGAGAGCGCCGCCAACGTGGTGCTGGGCTGAGCAGAGCCTCGATGGCGGGTCCGGGCGACAACACGCGCAACAAGTCGAAGACGGGGTCTGAAGCCGACAGCTTCAAGCGTGCCGTCACCGTCTGCATGCGCGCCATCGCCGGCGACAAGGAGCTCGAAGTCGGTTTCGCCAAGGACCGCCCGGCGCTCGCCGGCAGCCGCGCCCGATTGCCCGAACTGCCGAAGAAAGCGTCCAAGACAGACATCGCGATTACTCGTGGCCTGGGCGATTCCATGGCGCTGAAGCGCGCCTGCCACGATCAGCGCATCCACACCAAACTGGCGCCGGAAGGCAAGCTGGCGCGCTCGATCTATGACGCCGTGGAACAGGCCCGCGTCGAGGCGATCGGCAGCCGCGCCATGCAGGGCGTCGCCGACAATATCGGCTCGATGCTGGAGGACAAATACGCCAAGGCCAACCTTGTCGACGTCAAGGACAAGGCCGACGCGCCGATCGAGGAGGCGCTGGCGCTTATGGTGCGCGAAAAGCTGACCGGACGGCCGATCCCGAAGAGCGGCGAACGGCTGGTCGACCTCTGGCGGCCCTGGGTCGAGGAAAAAGCCAAGGCCGATCTCGACGGACTGTCGGCCAAGCTTGGCGACCAGCAGGCCTTTGCCCGCGTCGTGCGCGAGATGCTTGCGTCCATGGAGATGGCCGAGGAACTCGGCGACGACCAGGAAACCGAAGACTCCGAGGACAGTGACGACAACCAGCCGCAAGGCGAGGAGCAGAGCGAGGAGGGCGGTGAAGACGATTCCGGCTCCGAGCAGTCGCAGTCCGAGGATGCCGAGGCCTCGGCCGACGACGAACAGTCGTCCGAGACTGAGGCCTCCGACGCCACTGCCGACGATCTTTCCGACGATGACGATGCGGACGCCGAAACGCCGGGCGAGGCGCGCCGTAACGACAACCCCTTCGCCAACCTGCCGAAAGAGATCGACTACAAGGTTTTCACCACCGCCTTCGACGAGACGGTCGGTGCGGAAGAGCTGTGCGAGGAAGAAGAACTCGACCGGCTGCGCGCCTTCCTCGACAAGCAGTTGGCCAATCTCTCCGGCGTCGTCGGCCGGCTCGCCAACCGGCTGCAGCGCCGCCTGATGGCGCAGCAGAACCGTTCCTGGGATTTCGACCTCGAAGAGGGTTATCTCGATCCGGCACGCCTGGTTCGTGTCGTCATCGACCCGATGCAGCCGTTGTCGTTCAAGCAGGAGCGCGACACCAAATTCCGCGACACGGTGGTGACGCTGGTGCTCGACAATTCGGGCTCGATGCGCGGTCGGCCGATCACGGTTGCCGCCACCTGTGCCGACATTCTGGCGCGCACGCTGGAGCGCTGCGGCGTCTCGGTCGAGATCCTCGGCTTCACCACGCGGGCGTGGAAGGGCGGACAGGCTCGCGAGAAGTGGCTGAAGGACGGCAAGCCGCCGAACCCCGGCCGGCTCAACGATCTGCGCCACATCATCTACAAATCCGCCGATCATCCGTGGCGTCGCGCCCGGCGCAATCTCGGCCTGATGATGCGCGAGGGCCTGCTCAAGGAAAACATCGACGGCGAGGCGTTGTTATGGGCGCACAACCGGCTGATCGCCCGGCCCGAACAGCGCAAGATCCTGATGATGATCTCGGACGGCGCGCCGGTGGACGATTCGACGCTGTCGGTCAATCCTGGCAACTATCTCGAGCGGCATCTGCGCGCCGTCATCGAACTGATCGAGACGCGCTCGCCGGTCGAGCTGCTGGCCATCGGCATCGGCCACGACGTTACCCGCTATTACAGGCGCGCCGTCACCATCGTCGATGCCGAGGAACTGGCCGGCGCCATGACCGAGCAGCTGGCCTCGCTGTTTGCCGAGGAAAACGTGCGCGATACACGCCGCGGCGGCTACCGGCGCGCCGGATGATTTTTTTGCGCGGCGGGTTTCGGCAGATGCTCTTCGCGGTCACTGCCTTGTTCGGCATGGCGTTTGCGCCGGCCATCGCCGCCGGCCCAAGCGCGGTCGAGCCGGTCGAAGTCTCGGCGCGGCCGATCACCACCTTCCGTATCGGCAGCGCCGACAAGCAGTTTGGGCTGCTGGAATTGGTCGGCGGTCTTGAGATGAACTCGACGACGCGCGATTTCGGCGCGCTGTCGGCATTTCGGTTCGTCAAACCCGGCAGCGATTTCATCGGCGTCGCCGATACGGGCTTTTGGTTCTTCGGCTCGATCACCCATGATGCCGACAAGCGGCCGTCCGGCATCCAGAATTTCCGCATGCAGCAGATGGTCGATGAGAAGGGCCGGCCGATCGACAAGAAATGGGAAGTCGATGCCGAGGGCCTTGCAGTCAAGGACGGCATTGCAACCGTCGGCTTCGAGCGCGATCACCGCGTCGCCCAGTTCAAGATCGACCCCAGCAACATGACTGCGCCGTTCAAGCAACTGAACTTCCTGGTTCCAGCCCGGGAACTGCGGCAGAACCGCGGTTTCGAGACCGTCACCCACGCCAATCCCAACGGCCAGCACGCGGGCGGCCTCGTCGTGGTCTCGGAAAAGAGCTTGGACCAGGCTGGCAACATCTATGCCGCCATCATCGAAGGGCCGCACAAGGGCGTCTTCACGGTCAAGCGCAACGGTGATTTCGACATCACTGACGGCGCCTTCCTGCCGGATGGCGACCTGCTGCTTTTGGAGCGCAGTTTCTCGATGGCCGGCGGTGTCAGGATGCGGCTAAGGCGCATCTATGGCGAAAGCGTCGAGAAGGGCGCGGTTGCCGACGGGCCGGTGCTGATGGAAGCCGACATGGGCTACCAGATCGACAATATGGAAGGACTCGACGTCTGGACCCGCGATGACGGAGCGCTGATGGTGTCGCTGATCTCGGACGACAACCATTCGATCCTGCAGCGCAACCTCTATCTGGAATTCATCCTGCACCAGGATTGAGAGCCCTAAGGCTTGGTGGCGATCCAGATGACGTGGCGCGCGCCGCGCTTGCCATTGGCGCGCGTCTTCACCTCGTCCACGACAAAGCCCGCCTGCTTGAGCCTAAGTGTGAAGCCGGCATCGGGGCCTTGCGACCAAACAGCCAGCACGCCCCCGGGCCTGAGCGCTGCACGCGCCGCGCCGAGGCCGGCAGCGCCATAGAGGGCGTCGTTGCCCCTGTAGACGATGCCTTCGGGGCCATTGTCGACATCGAGCAGGATGGCGTCCCAGGCTGCCTTGTCGGATCTTATGATGTGCCCGACGTCGGCTTCGCGAACCGTCACACGGGGATCGTCGAGACAGCCGGCGAAGACCGCCTCCATGGGGCCGCGCGCCCAGGCGATGACGGCGGGGACAAGCTCGGCAACCGTGATGCCTGCGTCGGCGCCCAATTGGGCAAGCGCAGCGCGCAGCGTAAAACCCATGCCGAGGCCGCCGATCAGGATTTTCGGTTGGGCGCGGCCGCCGATCTTTTCACAGGAGAGCTTGGCCAGCGCTTCTTCGGAGCCGCTGAGGCGGCTGTTCATCAGCTCATTGGTGCCGAGCATGATCGAGAATTCGCTGCCGCGCTGCTTGAGGCGCAGTTCCTGTCCGCCGTCAGGCGTTTTGGCCGAGCCGAGCTGGACCCAAGGGATCACGGCCTAGACAGCCACGGTCGGCTGGCTCCAGTGGGCGGCGAGCAGCCGGTAGGGGATCAGGGCCACAACAGCGATGATCAGCTTCACCGAGAGGTCGCCCAGCGCCCAGGAGACCCAGCGCATGGTCTCGACCGGCAGCACGCCCATCAGCGGCGCCGTCTCCAGCGCAAAGCTGTCGTTCGGGCCGGCAAAAGCGAAGGCGGCCGAAAAGGCGATGCTGAAGAATACCAGGGTGTCGAACACCGAGCCGACCAGCGTGCCGACGATCGGCGCGCGCCACCAGCTCTGCCGGCGCAACCGGTTGAACACGGTGACGTCGAGCAATTGCGCGCAAAGGAAAGCCGCGCCGGAAGCTGCGGCGATGCGCACCAGCCGGTCGGCTGATGTCTCGAACTCGATCAGGCCGTGGCGAAACAGGAAGGGCGGGACGAGGATCGAGCAGACCACAGCGGTCATGAAGCCGACAAGGACGATGCGGCGCGCCACGGTCGGCCCGTAGCGGCGGTTGGCAAGGTCGGTGACCAGGAAGGAGAAGGGATAGGTGAAGGCGCCCCAGGTCAAGATGTCGCCCAGCGACAGACCGCCGGCCTGGCCCTGCATCGGGAACTGCACGAGGATGTTCGATGCCACGACGACAAGCGCCATGGCGGCCACAAAGGGCAGATATCGCGAGAAGGAAGTCATTTTTTTATCCTGGGTAATGGAACCAGCCAGGCGCTAGCCGAAATCCGGATCGCGCTGCCTTGCAAGTTTTGAGCATCGGATTGCTCCGATGCTGCTGCCTTAGAAGTTTTGAGCATCGGATTGCTCCGATGCTCAGGGCGGTCGTCCCCCGCCTTGATATCGTTAAGCGGCGGGCTGGTCGGCCAGCTTCTTGGCGATCTGCTTCTTCAGCAGCCGCGCGCGCTGCGACAATTCCTTGGCGTCGGCCTTGGCCAGGAAGGCGTCGAGGCCGCCGCGATGCTCGACCGAACGCAGCGCGTTGGCCGAAATGCGCAGGCGCACATTCTGGTTCAGCGCTTCCGAAATCAGCGTCACATTGACGAGGTTCGGCAGGAAGCGGCGCTTGGTCTTGTTGTTGGCGTGGCTCACATTGTTGCCGGTCTGGACTGCCTTGGCAGTGAGTTCGCAGGTGCGGGACATGGTTCTAACCTTCAGTTCTGTCTAGCCTGCCAAACCTTGTTCGCCCGCGCCGGGTGGCGCGCGGTTTCAGTCAGGCGGCCTTATGGAAAAGTTGGCGTTCCATAGTTGCATTTCGCCAATGCGTCAAGCTCCGGCTTGCCCACGACTGTGACGAGCGTTTCACATAAAGGCCGGAATTCAGCCTATAAGCGGTCGGACAGGGACATCTCAAGCCGGAGTCGCCCGCCTCCGGTTAAAAAAATCAAGGACCGAGCCCGCCATGCTTCGCCCGTCACATGCCGTTGTCGCCATACTTGTCGCCGCCTTGCCGACATCAACCCTTGCCGCCGCGCCCGCAGCCACCGCACAGTCCTTCAAGGGCGAATACACGGTGTCGTTCCTCGGCCTTTCCGTGGCCAAGGCGACATTTTCCAGCCACTACGAAGGCGATAGCTATTCCATAGACGGCACCGTCTCCAGCGCGGGTCTCGCCACCTTGTTCGACGACACGAGCGGCACGATCTCGTCAAAGGGCAAGATTCTGGGCAAGCAGATGCAGCCGCAGGTATTTCGCGCCGATTATAAGTCCGGCAAGAAGGCTTCCATGGTCGATATCCGCTTTGCCAATGGCGCGGTGACCGCCACCCAGGTCATTCCCGAACCGAAAAAGCGCAATCCCAAAAACTGGATACCGCTGGGCAGCAACGATCTGGCATCTGTGCTCGATCCCATGGCGGCTACCGTCATCCATGCCGACAGCCTCGACCAGGTCTGCGGGCGCAAGGTGAAATTCTATGACGGCGAGATGCGCGCCGACCTGACGCTGACCTACGCCTCGAAAGGATCGATCTCGGTCAAGGGCTACAAGGGCGACACCGTTACCTGCAAGATGAGCTTCGAGCCGGTGGCAGGCTACCGCAAGGGCCGCAAGGCGCTGAATTACCTGAAGAAGAAGAGCCAGATGATGGTGACGTTTGCACCGCTCGGCCAAACCGGCATATATGCGCCGATCCACGCCACGGTCGGGACGCAGATCGGCACCTTGACTGTCAGCGCGGGGCGGTTCGAAGCTACTGAATAGACGCGCCCACCCGAATAGAAATGGGGCGAGTCGCCGGAGACGGGCATGGGGCGCGCAACACTGATCGGTTTCTCGGCGGTCGCCATGTGGGCGCTGCTGGCGTTGCTCACCGATGCGTCGGGCGCCGTGCCGCCATTCTTGCTCTCGGCCATCACCTTCACCATCGGCACCGCGGTCGGGCTGGTTGCCCGGCTGTTCATGCCGGCGACCGATAAAAGCCTGAAGATCCCACGCCAGGTCTGGGTGATCGGCATTGCCGGACTGTTCGGATACCATTTCTTCTATTTCACCGCGCTGCGCAACGCGCCGGCGGTGGAGGCAAGCCTGATCGCCTATCTGTGGCCGCTGCTGATCGTGCTGGGATCAGCGCTGATGCCGGGCGAGAAGCTGGCCTGGAACCATGTCGTCGGCGCGCTGCTCGGGCTCGCCGGGACCGTGCTGATCGTCACCAAGGGTGGCGGCCTCGCCTTCGATGCTCGCTACACCTTCGGCTATGCGATGGCGGCCGTCTGTGCGCTGCTGTGGTCGTCCTATTCGCTGCTGTCGCGGCGCTTTCCGGCGGTGCCGACCTCGATCGTCACCTGGTTCTGCGCCGCCACGGCAGCCCTGTCCCTCATCTGCCATCTTCTGCTGGAAAAGACGGTGCTGCCCGATGGCCCCGGCCAGTGGCTGGCGGTGGTTGGTTTGGGGTTGATGCCGGTGGGTGCCGCCTTCTACGCCTGGGATATCGGCGTCAAACGAGGCAACATCCAGGTGCTCGGCGCGGCAAGCTATGCGGCGCCACTGCTGTCGACATTGGTGCTGATCGCGGCGGGCGTTGCCGAGCCGTCGCTGCGTATCCTGGCGGCCTGCGTACTGATCACCGGCGGCGCGGCGCTGGCGGCGAAATCGTTGTTCCTGCGCAAGGCGGCAACTGGCGGGGCAAGCGCATGACGATGCCGTTTGCCGGCGGCATCGACGCCAACGCAAATGCAACATTGATTTTTTCGCTGGTGGCGGCGGTGATCTACGCCTTCACCCTGGACATGCGGCCGACGCTGGCCCGCTCGGCGGCAAAGACGCTGGCCGTGGCCATGCTTGCGGCGCTGGCCTTCATGCAAGGTGGGCCGCTGTTGCTCGTCTCTGCGCTGGCGCTCAGCGCCGTCGGCGATGCCTTCCTGTCGCGTGACGGCGAAAAGGCCTTCCTCGGCGGGCTGGCCAGCTTCCTTGCGGCGCATGTCCTCTATGTGCCGCTCTTCCTGCTCGGCGGCGGCGGGCTGGATGTGCTCAGCACCGAGACATGGCGCGGCGCCATCGCGCTTGCCATGGCGGCCTTCGCAGTCGTCATGCTGGCGGCGCTCTGGCGCCGTGTCAGTCCCGGCCTGCGGGTGCCGATCGCCATCTATATCGCGGCCATTCTGGCGATGGGCATCTCGGCGTTGACGCTCGCCAATCCGTGGGTCATCGGCGGCGCTGTTATGTTCATGGCATCGGACGGGCTGCTTGCCGCGGAGAAATTCCTGGTTCCGGCAATAGCACCCTATCGCGCCGGCATCCGTTATGCGGTCTGGGTGCTCTACTATGCCGCCCAGCTCTGCATAACTCTTGGTTTTCTTCTGGCCTAAGGCTGCCAGCCCGGCTCGGCCATTTCAAACGCGGCGAAGTCGAAGCCCGGCGCCACGGTGCAGCCGACCAACGTCCATTCGCCGAGGCTGCGCGCCGATTGCCACCAGCCGGCCGGCACGACGATCTGCGGCCGCTCGCCCGCCGCAAGCTCAATGCCGAGCACCTGCTCGATCACCTGGTTAAGCATTGGACTACCTTCCTCGCACATCGACAGCGCCAGCGGCGCTCCGGCATGGAAGTGCCAGACCTCGGCCGCGTCCTTGACCCGGTGCCAGGCCGAAATCTGGTCCTGTTCAAGGAGGAAATAGATCGCCGTCGAATGGCCGCGCCCGGCGCCGTCGCGAAAGGTCTCGGCATACCAGCCGCCTTCCGGATGTGGCTTGAGGCCGAGCGTGGCGATGATTTCAGCGGCGCTGGTCATGGCTGATCCCGGAATGATGCTCAGAAATTGTCCTTGCGCTTGCGGATTTCCGCGAACACTTCGGCGTCGGAGGCCGCCTCCATACCGAGATGCTTGCGGATCGCCGGGTCGTGCCAGCGCAGGAACGGATTGGTCGACAATTCCTCGCCGATCGTGGTCGGCAGCGTCGCCTTGTTGTCGGCGCGCAGGGTCTCGATCTTGGCGGCGCGTTCTTTCAGCGCCGAATTGGTCGGGTCGACGGTCAACGCAAAGCGGGCGTTCGAAAGCGTATACTCATGGCCGCAATAGATGACCGTGTCGGCCGGGAGTGCGGCGAGCTTCTTCAGCGACTCATACATCACCGGCGGCTTGCATTCGAACAGCCGGCCGCAGCCGAGCGCGAACAAAGTGTCGGCGGTGAACGCCACTTTCGAGGCCGGAAAATGATAGGAGACATGGCCCGCAGTGTGGCCGGGCGTGGCGATGACATCGATCCGCTCACCGCCGAGATGGACGACCGAGCCTTGCCCGACGGTCTCGTCGATGCCGGGGATCTTTTCCTTTTCCGCCTCCGGTCCGACGATGCGCAGCTTGAAGCGCTCCTTCAGCGCCAGATTGGCCTCGACATGGTCGACATGGTGGTGGGTGGTCAGGATCATCGTCGGCTTCCAGCCGGTACGCTCGATAGCGGCAATGATCGGCGCTTCTTCGGGTGCGTCGATAATGGCGGTCTCGCCGCTTTTCGGGTCATGCACCAGCACGCCGAAATTGTCGCTGCGGCACATGAACTGTTCGATTTCGACGGGCATTGGCATCTCTCCATCTGTTGGCGCAGACATAGGGCGCTTGGCCGCTGATGTCATCTAGCTTTGCAGAACGTGCCGGCTTTGTTGAACTTGGGCGGCATCGCAGCTACCGTCCCGCGCATGCATTCCGATATCGTCGATCTCCGCTCCTTCTATTCGACCACGCTCGGCCGCCTGGCTGAACGCTCGATCACCATGGCGCTGTCCTCAATATGGGCAACAGTGCCCAATGAGCGGCTGGTCGGGCTCGGCTATACCTTGCCGTGGCTGGAGCGGTTCGGCACCGATGCCGAGCGGGTGTTTGCCTTCATGCCTGCTACGCAAGGCGCCGTCGTCTGGCCGGCGAACGGGCCGACGGCTACGGCGCTGGTCTTCGACGAGGAATTGCCGCTGGTCGATTCCTGCATCGACCGCATGCTGCTCGTGCATTCGCTCGAACATGTCGAAAACCCGCGCGAGACGCTGAACGAGATCTGGCGGGTGCTGTCGCCGGCAGGGCGCGTCGTCATCGTCGTGCCCAACCGGCGCGGTGTCTGGGCGCGGTTCGAGCACACGCCGTTCGGCAATGGCCGGCCGTTCTCGCGCGGCCAGCTGACAGAATTGCTGCGCGAGGCGAATTTCACACCGGCTTCCTGGTCCGACGCGCTGTTCTTCCCGCCATCGCCGCGGCGCTTCATGATGCGGTTCCACAATGTGCTGGAGCGCGCCGGCCGGCGGTTCTGGCCGATCTTTTCCGGCGTCATCGTGGTCGAGGCGCAGAAGCGGCTCTATCAGGGCGTGCCGGTCGCGCAGCGCGCCTCGCGCCGTGTCTTCGTGCCGGTACTGTCACCGCACGGTGCGACGCGGCTTGGCCGCCGGGCGGAAGGGGTGACATCGACGACGCGTCAGGTGACACCTTCGTGATCATCATGAAAACTGGTGTTGCGTGGGTTTTTCCCACCTATCTGTCGCAGATGCATTCGCGGTCCGTTTGAGCGGCGGATGCCTTCAAGTCTCTCCATCTGGTTTCAGCAACGCTTCTGAACGCAAGGACCTCGTGCATGGCTGATCAACCGGACAAGTCCGCCACCGTTCAGCCGGTAACCGTCGAAGCCAGCAGCCTGCGCGATCAGGTGGCGACGATCAAACGGGCGCTGATAGGCTCACCGGTGCGCAAGTGGCTGGTCTGGACGTCGGTCGGCATTATGGCGGTCATCGTCGCGACGTCGATCGGCCAGGTTCTGCTCAACCGCTGGAACCAGCCTTTCTACGATGCGCTGGCGCGTCGCGACATGGCGGCCTTCCTGCATCAGCTGATGATCTTTGCCGTGATTGCCGGCACGCTGCTGCTGCTCAACATCGCTCAGACCTGGCTCAACCAGATGATCCGGCTGAAGCTGCGCGAGGCGCTGACGCTCGACCTGATCGACCAATGGATGCGGCCGGCGCGGGCCTTCCGGCTCGCCAATGCCGGCGCCATCGGCGTCAATCCCGACCAGCGCATGCAGCAGGATGCCGCGCATCTGTCCGATCTGTCGACGGACCTCGGCGTCGGCCTGCTGCAATCCTTCATCCTGCTGGTGTCGTTCGTCGGCGTGCTTTGGCAACTCTCGTCGGGCTTCGTCTTCCACATCAACGGCTGGTCGCTGGCGATACCGGGCTACATGGTCTGGGCCGCGTTCCTCTATGCCGGCATCGCCTCCTGGCTGAGCTGGCTGGTCGGGCGGCCGCTGATCCGCCTCAACAGCGACCGCTACACCCGCGAGGCCGAGCTGCGCTCCTCGATGGTGCGCGTCAACGAGAATGTCGACGCCATCGCGCTCTATCACGGCGAAGCCGATGCCAAGAGACGGCTCGAAATCGACCTTGGCACGGTGCTGGGCGCGATGCGAAACATCTACAAAGCGCAGATCAACCTTTCCTGGGTGACCGATACCTATGGCTGGATCACCGTGGTGGCGCCGATCCTTGTGGCATCGCCGGTCTATTTTTCAGGCGATATCAGCTTTGGCGGGTTGATGATGGCGGTCGGCGCCTTCAACCAGGTGCACTCGTCGCTGCGCTGGTTCATCAACAATATCGGCGGCATCGCCGACTGGCGCGCCACGCTGATGCGCGTTGCCGACTTCCGCATTGCGCTCGATGAAACCGATGTGTTGCACGACAAGGAAAAGCGCATCGAATTCGGCGATAACGCCAATGGCAGCCTGACCTTCGAGAAGCTCCAAGTGGCCTCGCCGGAGGGCTGCACCAAACTTTCAGACAGCCATGTCGAGATCCATCCCGGTGAGCGCGTCATGATCACCGGCGACCCAGGCGCCGGCAAGACATTGTTCTTCCGCGCCATTGCCGGCCTTTGGCCCTGGGGCAGCGGGCGGATCGGCTTGCCGGCCGGAGAAACGCCGATTTTCGTGCCGCGTGTTCCGTATTTTCCTGCCGGCACGTTACGCGAAGTGCTGCATCCGAATGGCTCGGCGCCGGCTGGCGATGCTGATTTTGGGGCGGTGCTGGCCGAGGTCGGCCTCGAGCGGCTGTCATCCTCGCTCGACCGTTCCGCACGCTGGGAGCGTGAACTCAACGATGACGAACAGCGCTCGCTGGCCTTCGCCAGGCTCGCCTTGCGGCAGCCGAAATGGGTGATCATCGACGAAGCGATGGACGCGTTCGATGGTCCTTCGCTACGAAGGGTGCTGTCCATGCTGGAGAAACGCCTGCCGGAAACCGCGATCCTCAACATCGGGCGCGGACTGCACAATGATCATTTCTTTCCACGCGCATTGAACATCGTGAAGGATACGGGTGCTGCGCCACTGAAACCCGCCCGAGTCAGGACCGGCGCCATCGACCCGCCGCCGAAAGCGGCCGTGCGGCGAAAGAAGTAGAAGGGGCTTTATTTCGCCGCGATCGCGGCGAAGATCACGGATCGAAATATCGGTGGTGCGGCCATGCTCGACGCGTTCAGTCTGTTAGCTTGCCTTGCCTGCACCACGCCCGTGGCTGCCCCGGCCGTTGCCGTGGATGTCGAACTGGTGCTGGCCGTCGACATCTCACAGTCGATGGACGAGAGGGAGTTCGCGCTGCAGCGCGCTGGCTATGTCGAGGCCCTCAGGCATCCCGATTTCATCAAGGCCGTGCGCTCGGGAACCACCGGGCGCATCGCGCTTGCCTATTTCGAATGGGCGGGCGTCGTGCGCGAGGATGGCGTCATCGCCTGGCAGGTGATCGACAGCGCAGAGAGCGCCAACGCCTTCGCCGACAGAATAGAAGCGCGGCCGTTCCGCAGCTTTCGCGGCACCTCGATTTCCGGTGCGCTTGCCTTCGGCGCCGGGCTGTTCGAGGGCACGGGGTTCGATGCGCCACGCAGCGTCATCGACATTTCCGGCGACGGTCCCAACAACACCGGGCTGCCCGTCGCCACGACACGCGATGCGGCGGTGGCCAAGGGCATCGTCATCAACGGCCTGCCGATCCTGATCAGCCCGTCGCCGACCTTCAGCCATCTCGACCAGTATTATGACGAGTGCGTCACCGGTGGGCCCGGCTCCTTCGTGTTGCCGATCTATGCGGCCTCGGAGTTCGCCACCGCCATACGCCGCAAGCTGATCCTGGAGGTGAGCGGCATCGCCGATGCGACCGTGGTCCCGATCGATGCCGCCGCACCCATGGACTGCCTGCAGGGCGAACGCGACCGGCGGCTATATTCCGACCCATATCTGCCGGAACTCGACAAATGAGGTTTGAGGCAGTTCGGAGGGGAAAGCCGCTGCTCGGCTTGTCGGCAAACTTCAGGCCGGCCGTGCACCGTATTTGTCGCGAAATTCGGCATAGAGATCGCGGCGCCAGCGCCGGCCGCCGACATAGCCACGCAACAGCTGCGGCAGCGAATAGCCAAGCGCCTTCGACGACCGGTTGGCCATATAGCCGGAGAACGCCTGCGAAACCCTGCCCTTGAGTGCATCGGCGATGAGCTGCCGGGCGATCATGTAAGGCGGAATGTAGGGGTAGCGGTCGGCGATATAGGGGTGCTTGTCGATCAAGCTCGCATAGGCTTCGACATAGCCGTCCCGGCGACCGGAGATCGAATTCTCCGAGTTGTACTTTTTCCAGTCGATCACTTCGGACAGCTGCGCGCCGCTGCGACGGGCAAAGCGCAGCAACAATTCGCGATCCTGCATGCGCGTGACGTCACTGTCGTAGCCGCCGATGGCCAGCAGCGACTCGCGCCGGGCGGTGATTGCCGACCCGGCAATGAAGATGGTCTGCGCGACAAGGGCCCGCTCCAGCGAGTCGCGGCTCAGCAGCGCCTCGCGGTTGACGCAGTTGGTGCGGCGATTGCCCTTCAGCGACACGAAGGAACTGATCAGCACTTCGAGCGAGGGATTGTTGTCGAACTGCTCCAGCGTCCGCGCCAGGCGATCCGGCAAATAGACGTCGTCGGAATCGAGGAATGTCACCACCGGCGCCTGCGCCCGCTCGATGCCGGCATTGCGGGCGGCATTGGCGCCGCGCCATTTCGAGCCAACATAGATCAGCCGTGGATCGCGGATTTCGGCAAGTGCGGCTGCCGTACCGTCGGTCGAGCCGTCATCGACGACAATGTGTTCGAACCGGGGAAAATTCTGCGCCAGCACGCTCTCCACGGCGCGCACCACCTTGCTGCGGCGATTGTGCGTCGGTGTGATCACCGAGATCAGCGGAGCGAGGTCGGTTGCCTTGGACATGTTGCTTCGATTGTGCCCCGAAATGCCTGGAGGCCGGAGGTTTTGATGGTCGCCGTCCAAGCCTTACCCCGGGATGGCATTCGCTTCGACGCTACAAAAAACCAGCGGCAATGTCATCACAAACTGTTGAGCCAGGACGCCGGTAAGCCGGCCGATTACCCCAGACGTAATCGACCGATGGCCATCATGTCTGCAGATTGCGCCAACGAAGCCGGTCGTCGGGCTTCGATCTCACAGGGAGTTCAGCCATGGCCGCCTACGCCGTCGCCCATATGCGTCAAGTCACAATGGGCCCGCAGATTGTCGAGTATCTGCAGAGGATCGACGCCACATTGGAGCCTTTCGGCGGCCGCTTCCTTGTCCACGGCGGCGACATGGAGGTGGTCGAAAACGAATGGCCCGGGCATCTGATCGTCATCGAATTTCCGGACAGGGCGCATGCGTGGGGCTGGTACGATTCATCAGCCTATCGCGAGATTCTGGCCTTGCGCACCCACAACTCCCACGCCGATGTGATCATCGCCGATGGCGTTCAGCACCCGCACAAGGCGACGGACGTGCTGGAATAGGGGCAAACTACCGCTTCAGCAAGAACACCGCTTGCTGGCCGAAGAAATTCCAGAACCACCATGGCATCGACAGGCCGATCTTCTGGCCGTTGCCGTCGAGCGCGGTGGCTTTCTCGACCGAAGCGCCGAGTTCCTCGACCAGATTGACGAAGTCGCGGATGGTGCAGAAATGGATGTTGGGCGTGTCGTACCAGGAATAGGGCAGGTCCGCGGTCACCGGCATCCGGCCATTGACGAACAGCGACAGCCGCACCCGCCAGTGGCCGAAATTGGGGAAGGAGACGATGGCGCGGTTGCCGATTCGCAGCAGCTCGTCGAGCACCAGCTTCGGGTTGCGGGTCGCCTGCAGCGTCTGAGACAGGACGACGAAGTCAAAACCCTTGTCCGGATAGAATTCGAGGTCGGTATCGGCATCGCCCTGGATGACCGAGAGACCGCGCGCCACGCATTCATTGACGCCGCGCTGTGACAGCTCCAGCCCGCGGCCGTCGACCTGCTTGGTCTCCTGCAGGAGTTCGAGCAGCAGGCCGTCGCCGGAGCCGACATCGAGCACCCGCGACTGCGGCGGTATCAGGTTGGCCACGACTTCGAGGTCGACGCGCTGGCTGCCATTGACGCTCATGAGGCGAGCCCCCTTGCGCGGGCCGCCGAGCCGATGAAGCCCTTGATGGCGGCAAACAGTTCGGGTTCATCGAGCAGGAAGGCATCATGGCCGCGGTCGGTGTCGATCTCGACGAAGGAGACGGAGGCGCCGGCGGCGTTGAGCGCATGCACGATCGAGCGGCTCTCCTCGGTCGGGAACAGCCAGTCCGAGGTGAAGGACACCAGGCAGAAGCGGGTCTTGGTCCCGGCAAAGGCATCTGCCAACCGGCCGCCATGGTCGGCGGCGAGGTCGAAATAATCCATCGAACGGGTCATGTAGAGGTAGGAGTTGGCGTCGAAGCGGTCGACGAATGTCATGCCCTGGTGGCGCAGATAGCTTTCGATCTGGAAATCTGCGTCGAAACCGAAGGTCAGCGCTTCGCGGTCCTGCAGATTGCGGCCGAATTTCCGATGCAGGGCGGCTTCCGACAGATAGGTGATGTGGGCGGCCATGCGCGCCACGGCGAGCCCCTTTTCCGGGCGCTTGCCGTGCTCGAAATATTTGCCGCCATGCCAGTCCGGATCAGCCATGACAGCCTGGCGGCCGACCTCGTGGAAGGCGATGTTCTGCGAGGAATGGCGTGCGCCTGTGGCGATCGGCAGGGCCGAGAAGACGCGCTCGGAATAGCATGACGCCCATTCCAGCACCTGCATGCCGCCCATCGAGCCGCCGAGCACGCAAAACAGCTTTTCGATGCCGAAATGGTCGACCAGCATCAGTTGCGCCCGCACCATGTCGCGGATGGTGATGATTGGCAGGTCGAGGCCGTAGGGCTTGCCGGTGGCGGGATTGGTCGAGGCCGGACCGGTGGAGCCGAGGCAGCCGCCGATGACGTTGGAGCAAATGACGAAGAAGCGGTTGGTGTCGATGATCTTGCCGGGACCGATCAGCACTTCCCACCAGCCGGGCTTGCCGGTCACCGGATTGGTGCTGGCGACATGCTGGTCGCCGGTCAGCGCGTGGCAGACCAGGATGGCGTTGGTGCGGGCATCGTTGAGGGCGCCATATGTCTGGTAGGCGATCTGGAACGGCGACAAAAGCGTGCCGGCGTCAAGCTTCAGCGGCTTGTCAGGGCCAAAACGCAACACAGGGCTCGACGGGTTGTCGGCCTCGTTGTTGGTTTTTGTAGCGCGGAGCGCGGCCATGTGACTCTCCTTGCCCGCAGTCAGGCAATAAAAAACCGGCAATGCGATCGCAAAGCCGGTTACGTCACGCAAACGGCCCTTTAGCGAGTTGTTTAACGTGGCTGCAAGCCGACCGGCCAAATCACCACGGAACTGTTGCGTTCTTCTAGAACTCGTGCGGCCCGGCGTCAACGGCCAGCTATTGCCCGCCTCTCGACATTCGCGGCTACGGCTTGTATTTCCGCTGCGGCCTCCGGACGGAGGCATTCTCGATGGATTTGCGACATGGACAAGACAGCGGACAAGGCACGACCGACGCCCCGCGCGGGCATTATGGACATCGACGCCTATGTGCCGGGCAAGAGCACAGCACCGGCCGGCGTCGCCAAGGTCCATAAACTATCGTCGAACGAGAACCCGCTCGGCCCGTCGCCGAAGGCGATCGAGGCCGCGCGTGAAGTGGCTGCCAAGCTCGATGTCTATCCCGATGGCACCGCCCGCCGGCTGCGCGAGGCGATCGCCGAGGTGCATGGCCTCAACCCGGCAAACATCATCTGCTCCAACGGTTCTGACGAGATACTTGGCCTGCTGGCGCAGACCTATCTTGCGCCAGGCGATGAGGCGATTTTTACCGAACATGCCTTCATGGTCTACAAGATCTACATTCAGTCGGCGGGGGCCAAGCCGGTTGCTGTGAAGGAAACCGAGGAACGCGCCGACGTCGACGCGATCCTGGCCGCGGTGACGCCGCGGACCAAAATCATCTTCCTCGCCAATCCCAACAATCCGACCGGAACCTATCTGCCGTTCCAGGAGGTCCGCCGCCTGCATTCCGCGCTCCCGGGCAACGTGCTTCTGGTGCTGGACGCGGCCTATGCCGAATATGTCAGGCGCAATGACTATGAGGCCGGCATCGAGCTGGCGGGCAGCGCACAGAATGTGGTCATGACCCGCACCTTCTCCAAGCTTGGCCTTGGCGGCGCGCGCATCGGCTGGATGTATGGCCCACTGCACATCGTCGATGCCATCAACCGCATCCGCGGCCCTTTCAACGTTAACGCAACAGCGATCGAGGCCGGCATTGCCGCCATCCGCGACCGCGCCCATGTCGAGCGCAGTTCGTTGCACAACGAGACCTGGCTTACCTGGCTGAATGAAGAACTGACGAAGCTTGGGCTGCGCGTGACGCCCAGCGTCGGCAATTTCGTCCTCATCCACTTTCCCGACGACAAGAGGCATTCGGCTGAGGCGGCGGACGATTACCTCACCCAGCGCGGCTATATATTGCGGCGCGTTACCGGCTATGGCTTTCCCAATGCGCTGCGCATGAGCGTCGGCACCGAAGAAGCAAATCGCGGCGTCATCGATGCCCTCACGACATTCCTGAAAAGCTGAAACAATGACAGCACCGATGTTTGAAAAGATCGCGCTGGTCGGCATCGGCCTGATCGGCTCGTCGCTGGCCCGCATCATCCGCCGCGAGGGCCTGGCCCGCCATGTCGCCATCGCGACGCGCAGCCCGGCCACGCTGGCGCGGGCGAAGGAGCTCGGTCTTGGCGAGAGCTACACCACCGACGCCAGGGAAGCGGTCCGCGACGCCGACCTGATCATCGTCTCGGTGCCAGTGGGGTCGTCGGGCGAGGTGGCGCAAGAGATCGCAGCGGCGCTGAAAAAAGGCGCCATCCTCACCGATGTCGGTTCGACCAAGGCCTCCGTCATTGCGCAAATGCAGCCCTATGTGCCGGACGGCGTGCACTTCATTCCGGGACATCCACTGGCGGGTACGGAGAAATCGGGCCCGGATGCGGGTTTCGCCGAGCTGTTCGAAAACCGTTGGTGCATCTTCACGCCGCTGCCCGGCACCGATCCGGCGGCGCTGGAAAAGCTTTCGGAGTTCTGGCGGCGCTGCGGCTCCAACATCGACACGATGGACCCGCAGCATCATGATATGACGCTGGCCATCGTTTCGCATCTTCCGCATATCATCGCCTACAACATCGTCGGCACCGCCGACGATCTGGAATCGGTGACCAAGTCGGAAGTGATCAAATATTCGGCTTCCGGTTTCCGCGACTTCACCCGTCTGGCCGCCTCCGACCCGACCATGTGGCGCGACGTGTGCCTGCACAACAAGGATGCCATCCTGGAAATGCTGGCGCGCTTTTCAGAGGACCTCGCCTCGCTGCAGCGGGCGATCCGCTGGGGCGACGGCGACAAGCTGTTCGACCTGTTCACCCGCACCCGGGCCGTTCGCCGTTCGATCATCGAGGCCGGCCAGGACATCGACGTGCCGGATTTTGGCCGCCAGGCGGTGGAACATCCGGCGAAGAGCTAAGTCTCCTCAAGCGGGCCATGTCGCCGCGACCATGGCCATTCCTCGTCCCTGTTTGGCGCCCCCAGCCGGCCGCCGAAGCGCTGGCATTTGAGCGCGGCCGCCGCGCTGGCAAAGCGCAACGCCTGCTCGATCGGCATGGTTTCCGCCAACGCGACAGCAAAGGCGCCGTGGAAGACGTCGCCGGCGGCAAGCGTGTCGACCGCCTTGATCTTCGGCGCCGCGATGTGGCGCACGCATCCGGCGGACCGGTCATGCCACCAGCTTCCCGCGGCGCCGCCGGTCACCGCCACGAAGGCATCGGTGCGGCTGGCGAGGTCGGCACAGGCGGTTTCGGGGTCCAGCGCATGGCCGCAGACGATGCGTGCCGCCGACTCCGAAGCGACGATGTGCGATGCCAGCGGCAGCAGGTGCTCCAGCACCTCAACCGGCGCCGTGTCGGCGTCGAGGATGGCGGGACGGCCGGCGCTGCGCGCGGCGGTCAAGGCAAGAGCGGCGGCGCCCGGCCAGCGCACATCGACCAGCACGGCATCGAAGCCGGAAAGATCGGCGACAGGCACCGCCTCGGGGTCGGCCTGCGCCTTTGGGTCGTAGAAGGGCACGATGATGCGCTCGCCATGAGCGTCGACCAGGATCGCGGCCAGCGCCGAGCGGGCGCCTTCGACGCGGCGGACAAAGCCGCAATCGACGCCCTCGGCCTCGATGCCGGCCAGCAATTGGTCGCCGACGGCATCGTCACCTGCACTTGCCCACAGGAACACCTCGGCGCCGAGACGGCGGGCGGCGCAGGCAGCACTTGTCGCCATGCCCGAGGCGATCTGGATGCCGTCCGAGGCGATGAACTTGCCCTGATGCGTGGGCAGGGTTTCGACGCGCAGGATGGTATCCAGCGTCAGCGCGCCAACGCTCAGCAGTTTCACCGGTCGGTTCATGCGTCGGCTTGCTCGAACATGATCTCTCCCCAAAAGCCATTCCCGCTCTTTGCGATCATGCTCTATCTCTTTGTTTTAACGCAATTCCGGACGGAAAACCGCTCACACTTTTCCTGGAATTGCTCTAATCGAGCGGCTTGATCTTGCCCAGCGGAATGAAGCCGAGCGAGACCTTGCCCTTCACCACCTTGAGCGGCATCGACGGTTCGTTGCCGAGCAGCGCCAGACCGGCAAAGCCTTGCTCGATCTGGCTCTTCTGCTCGGGGATTGCGGTGGCGAGGATTGCCGCCACGGCTTTGGGATCCTGCAGCTTGATCGTCAGGTCGGCATTGACCTGGCCGTTGGCGTCGACCGACACCGGGCCGGAGACGGTGATGCGCGCGGTTCCCGACGACAGATCGAGCTTGTGGATGCCGACCGCCTGGCCGCGCAGGCTCCTGGCCTGCGTCTTCATCAGCGCGACCCCGTTCTTAACCGTCGCCTCGCCGCTGCCGTCGAGCGGCGGCAGCACGCGCCCGCCGATCGCGTCGGCGTCGATCTCGAGATCGGTGAAGCTGCCGACGTAGCCGATGTCCTGGCCGTCGGGTCGCAACTCGCCCGCCGCCGTTCCGGCGCTGAACAGTGAAACCGGGTCGGTGTCGTCGGCCGGATCGGTCTGGCCGGACAAGCTCTCGGCCTGCAGCGAAATGCTGCGTGGCAAGGGCCAGGAGAGCTTGGCATTGGCCTGCAGATTGTCCCAATCGATCCATAGCGGCGCCATCCCGGGCACCGAGGTCCGCAGTGGCCCACGCAACTCGGCGGCAGGCGACAAAGGCCGGATGAGTTCTGCAACGAAGTTGAAGCTGCCTGCCGAGGCGGCAACGTTCCTGGCGTCGTCCTCGTAAGCCAGATTGTCACAGGAGATGGCAAAACGCAGGGGGTAGCCGCTGACGGTGAGGTTGGCGCAGCCGGCCTCGATGCCTTTGTCCTTGAGCGAGGCCACCGCCTTGTCGGCTTCGCTGCTGACGCGACCGGCGACATAGAACCAGACCGCGCTGTAGGCGCCGAACAGCATAACGACCAAGGCAGCGAGCCACATCAGCCGGTGGCGAAACTTCGACGGACGCTCGTCACTTGACGTCATGCTGCGGCTTTCATTAACGCGGGCGTGTTGCGGGTGGACTGTGGTTACCCAACAAGCAAAAAGACAGAAGAGCACCGATTCCGATGCGGCGGCGTCACTCTCGTGCAATCAGGCTTGGCGATATGGGCGATTTTTGGGTTTTTGGCTATGGCTCGCTGATCTGGCGGCCGGGATTTGCGCATGTGGAGACCCGCCGCGCGCGGCTTTACGGCTACCGCCGGTCGCTCTGCGTCTATTCCTTCGTGCATCGCGGCACGCGCCAGCGGCCGGGCCTGGTGCTAGGCCTCGACCGTGGCGGCTCCTGCATCGGGCTGGCCTTTCGCGTGCCCGGCGAGCTGCGCGATGAGGTGCTGACCTATCTGCGCGAGCGCGAATTGGTGACCAGCGTCTACCTCGAGCGTGTGCTCGATATCAGCCTCGACGGGAATGGGGCGGCCGCGGGAGAGAGAGTGAAAGCGGTCGCCTATATCGTCGACCGCCAGCATGAGCAGTATGCCGGCGGGCTCGATGCCGCGCATGCGGCAGGTGTTATCCGTGGCGCCGTCGGCCAGTCCGGAAACAACGAGGACTATGTGCTCAACACGCTGCAGCATCTCGCGGCGCTGGGTATCAGCGCCCACTGGCTGGAAGAGGTGGCGAAGCGGATCGCCTCGTGAGCCGGTAGACCACGGCGAGCCTGCAGGCGAAGCGCTCGCGCCTTTGTGAAGCGCTGGCCCGCTGGAAAAATTGGCTGAGGCCTTTGACCTCGGCGCGGCGAGACCTAGCTTAGCTGCGGCCCGAAGCATTCGGGTCGCCCGCCGCCAGTCCACGGAGCCCCGTCTTGCAAAAACGCCGTCTCGGCCAAACCGACCTTTCCATCGCGCCGCTGGTCCTGGGCGGCAATGTCTTCGGCTGGACCGCGGACGAGAAGACCTCCTTCGACCTGCTCGACCGGTTCGGCGACGCCGGCCTCAACGCTATCGATACGGCCGATGCCTATTCGCGCTGGGTGCCGGGCCACGCGGGCGGCGAGTCCGAGGCCATCATCGGCAAATGGATGAAAAGCCGCGGCAACCGTGACAAGATCATCGTCATCACCAAAGTCGGCTCGGATATGGGACAAGGCAAGAAGGATCTGTCCGCTGCCCATATCGAAAGGGCGGTCGAGGCGTCGCTTGAGCGGCTGCAGACCGATGTGATCGACCTCTATTTGTCGCACTGGCCGGACCCGACCACGCCGTACGAAGAGACGCTCGGCGCCTACCAGAAGCTGCTCGCTGCCGGCAAGGTCCGCCATATCGGCGCCTCGAATCTTGACGCCGGCCAGCTGCGCGCCGCGCTCGATGTTGCCAGCCTGCGCGGGCTGCCGCGCTACAGCGTGCTGCAGCCGGAATACAATCTCTACGACCGCTCATCCTTCGACGGGCCGCTGCATGATCTGTGCGTGGCCGAGGATATCGGCGTCATCACCTATTTCAGCCTCGCCAAGGGGTTTTTGAGCGGCAAATACCGTAGCGAGGCCGATCTCGGCAAAAGTGAACGCGGCGGCGGCGTGAAGGCTTATCTCAATGCGCGCGGCATGCGCATTCTGGCCGCACTCGACACTGTGGCGGCGCGCCATTCGGCCAAGCAGGCGGAAGTAGCACTCGCCTGGGTGATGGCGCAGCCCGGCATCACCGCGCCGATCGCCAGCGCCACGACGCTGGACCAGGTCGACAGCCTGGTGCGCGCCGCATCGCTGAAGCTCAGCGCGGAGGATCTCGTGGCGCTGGACAAGGCCAGCGCCTAGCCGCGCAGGTTCGGCACGATCGTCCAAGACGACGGCTGTCCGCCTTGCCACACTGTTCTCCATTATTGGGAGAAGAGGCAGCATGGCCGCAGACATTCTTTCGCAGGCGCAGCCCTGGCAGCAATTGCTGGCGCTGGTGCTGGCGGCAACCGTCGTAATGGGCAGTCCTGGCCCGGCGACGATCAGCGTCACGGCGATAGGGGCCGCCTTCGGCCTGCGCAATTCGCTTCACTACACATCGGGGATCATTTTAGGCACTGTCGCGGTGCTGCTGGTGGTGGCCACCGGCATCAAGGCTATCCTCACCTCGATGCCGGGCGTAGCGCCAGTGCTGGCGGTCGCTTCCGCCGCCTATATTCTCTACCTCGCCTACAGAATAGCGACAGCGCCGCCGCTGGCCGCGCGTGACAGCAGCGCGGTTCTGCCGACCTTCCTCGGCGGCTTCCTGCTCGCCGTTGCCAACCCGAAAGCCTATGTGGCGATTGCTGCGGTCCTTGCTGGCTCCGCGACCGCAGCCGGCGCCGATGCTCTCGGCATCCCGGCCAGGCTGGCGGTTCTCACCCTGATGATCGTAGCCATCCATGTGCTGTGGCTGCTGGCCGGCGCGGCCTTCGCCCGCACCCTGCGCCAGCCGCTGGCGTCGCGGATCATCAATCTGGCCTTCGCGGCGACGCTGGTGCTGACAACGGCGCTGGCGGCGTGGCCTTGAGCCGGCCCGCAGAAGAGATCAAGCTTTGGTCTTTTTTGTTTTGGCGCGATTCAGGACGGAAAAAACCGCTCACACTTTTCCTGGAATTGCTTTGGCGGCCGCGGCGAGTTCGGCCAGCCGCTTGACCGCCGTCGGCGGCATTTGCGGCGGGTTAGGAGCCTGCGATGCCTCGATCAGCAGCTGGTCGCAGGCGGCTTCCGTATCGCCGATCAGCCGGTCCATGAATTCGTCCTTGCCGAGCCCGGGCGGAATCGGCGGCAGGAAGCGGGCCTTGATGGTGCCGGGAAAGCGCAAGAATTTGCGGCGAGGCCAATAGAGGCCGGCGACATGGGCGACCGGTACCACCGGGACGCCAAGCTGCGTATAGAGCTCGACAATGCCGTATTTGTAAGCCGGCTCGTCGCCTGGCGCTCGGCGCGTGCCTTCGGGGTAGATAATCAGCTGGCGCGGATTGCGCCCCATCTCCTGCTTTGTCGATGCAACGACCTGCTTCAACGCCTTGGAGCGGCTGCCGCGGTGAACCGGGATCATCCGCATCTTCAGGATGTACCAGCCGAAGAAGGGGATCCAGGTCAGCTCGCGCTTCAGGATATAAAGCGGATCGTGGAGGAAGGGAAAGAAAGCGATCGCGTCCCAAAACGACTGGTGTTTCGGCGCCAGGATGAAAGAGCCCTCCGGCAGGTTCTCGACGCCGGTGATGTCGCTCCTGGTGCCGGCGATCTTGTCGTAGAGCCACAGGCTGGTGCGCGACCAGAATTTCGGCACGAACCAGGCGCGATGGCGTGGCGAGAGGAAGTAGTAAGGGGTCCAGAGGACCATCTGGACGATCAGATTGACATAGAAGACGAAGTTGAACGCCAGCGAGCGGATATAGAGCATGCGGGGAAGGGCCCGTTGAGGAGGTGTGCGTTGGTTACACCAAGCGCGGGCAAAAAGGAAACGCCGCAATGGCCTGACATAGGCCGGCTCGCCACTGACTCAAGCCAGTCTCAACTCACCACGTCGCCTGCAATAGCCGCTGCTTCAGCCGCGGAGCGGCGAAATCGAGGAACGCCCTGAGTTTCACCGCCAGCAGGCCTTGGCCGGCATGGACGAGGCTCACCGGCCACGGCTGCGGCTCGAAGGGTCGCAAGACCGGGACGAGTACGCCGGAACGTACTGCGTCCGCGATCTGGTAGGAGAGCACCCGCGTCATCCCGGCGCCTGCAATCGCGGCATCGATTGCAGCTTCCGCCGTGTTGACGCGCAGCCGTGAGCGGATCGGCACGATCAGTTCGCCCTTGTCGCCGGCAAAGCTCCAGCTGGCGAGCGCTGCAGGCCCTTCGAAACTGATGCATTCATGCGCGGCCAGATCGTCCGGCGTCCGCGGCATGCCATGCGCGGCGACATAGGCGGGGCTGGCGCACACGACGCGACGGATCGCGCCGACGCGGATGGCAATGAGGCTCGAAGGCGCAAGCTCGCCGATGCGGATGGCAAGGTCGAGATGTTCCTCCGCCAGTTGGGTTATCCGGTCAGCCAGCGTCAGGCGAATGTTGACTTGAGGATAAGCCGCCAGGAATTCGGTGACGACAGGCAGCACGTGCAGGCGACCAAAGACGACCGGCGCGGTGATGAACAGGTCGCCGGTCGGCGTGCTGTATTCGCCGGCAGCGGTGCGTTCGGCTTCGCCGACCTCGCCGAGGATGCGGCGGCAGGCGGCGAGATAGACCTGGCCGGCATCGGTCAGCGTGAGCTGCCGGGTCGAACGGTTCAGCAGGCGCGCCTGAAGGTGCTTTTCGAGGTCGGAAACCTTGCGGCTGACCGTTGCCAGTGGAATGCCGAAATGGCGGCCGGCAGCGGAAAGGCTGCCCGCTTCCACCGCGGCGACGAACAGCGACATGGCTTCGAGACGATCCATACTTTCTTCCGGAAATTGGAAGGATAGCTTGCAACTATGCCATCTACATCCAAAACATGGAAGGATCTACCTCTTCGCGTACAATGGCCGTGTTTCGGCCTCGCGGAGGCTTCCATGAATGCTCATACTTTCACCAGCGATGTCGCCTTCACGCCGACCGTCAAGGCGATCCAGACCCGCAAAGGTTCGCGCAAGGGCTATGCCAGCGCCGAGGAGCGCGGCGGATGGCGCGCCCATATCACGCCCGACCTCGCCGACTTCATCGCGGCGCAGACCAGCGTCTTCCTGTCGACCGCAAATGGCGAGGGTCAGCCCTATATCCAGCATCGCGGCGGGCCAGCCGGCTTCCTCAAGGTGCTGGACGAAAAGACCATCGGCTTCGCCGATTTCTCCGGGAACAGGCAGTTCATCACGCAAGGGAATCTCGCCGACAACAACCAGGCATTCCTGTTCCTGATCGACTATGCGCATCGCCAGCGCGTCAAGATCTGGGGCACGGCGCGCGTCGTCGAGGACGATGCCGATCTTCTGGCAAGGCTGATGCCGCAGGACTACAAGGCGCGCCCCGAGCAGGTCATCTTGTTCACCGTCTCGGCCTGGGATGCCAATTGCCCGCAACACATTCCGCAGCGATTCGAGGCCGCCGATGTCGCGGCCGCACTCGCCGAACGCGACAAGCGGATTGAAAGCCTCGAACAGGAGATTACGCGGCTGCGTGGCGCGGAAGACGGCACGGCCAAGGGGTAATCGAGCGCCGTCAGAGTCGTCTGTCTGGACGCAATTCCCAAGGGAAAGCGTACGTGCTTTTCCCGGGAAAACCGCTACACACTTTTCCTGGAATTGCTTTAGTCCTTGGCGGTCGAAACCTCGGCCAGTGCGACGCTGTCGGCGGTCTGGCGGACCGGGACGACGCCGCGCGCAAGCGCCAGCAGGTATTTGCTGTATTCGGTCAGAAGCACGCGTAGCGCTTCCGGCTTGGTCAGCCAGTCGCCATTGTCCAGATTGGTGTTGACCACCGGATAGGGTTCAAGCCTGGCGCCATGCAGCAGGCGGCCCATCTCGAGCAGGCTGCGCGGCATGTGGTAATTGTTGGTGACGAGGATGACGCTGCCATAGGCGTGGCTCTCCACCCATTTAGCGCTTTCCTCGGCATTGCCGATCGTGTCGAGCGCGGCGCGGTCGATGTCGACACAGCAGGAAAACAGCGCCTTGTCGCCGCCGGTAGCAGCCTGCAATTGGCGGCGGCTGGCAGAGGGATGCACGCCTGAGATCAGCAGCCGCTCGCCCTTGCCGGAGGCAAGCAGATCGAGTGCTGCGTCGAGGCGGGCCTGACCGCCGGTCAAGACGATGATCGCATCGGCCTTGGCCGGGTTGGTCGGGGTCGTCATGTGGCTGACCTTGCTGGCGAACCAGCCGAAGCCACCGGCAAACAGGGCCACCAGCAGCAGTAGACAGAGGGAGGCGAGACGCAGGGCGGTGCGCAAACGGCCCAGCCCGGTACGCACACGCAAACGCACCACTGGCATCTGTCCAGCCGTTCCGGTCGACTCCCGCGCGTTCATCATCCTATGGTTAATCCTGAAATGCCTTTTTGGTAAGGAAAAAAGCGCACATTGCGTTACGTCGGTTTTCGATCCGTGATCGTCCCTTCCATTCCTGTCCTTGCCCCCGAACTGTTTTCGCTTCTGCCCTCACGGGTCACCCCGCATCCGGCTGGCGGACATCGATGTCGCTGAGATACGCGACGACGGTGGCGTGCGAGGTCGCCGCCGTCAGTCCGCCGATCACCAGCACCATCAGGCCGACGCCGAGATAGCCTGCCGATCCGATGGCGAAATTGCCGAACAAAGCGGTGGCCTGGTCGGCCTGCGGCGTTGCCATGTTGCGCGACGACCACCAGGAAAAGACGATGAAAACCAGGATCGCGGCTGCGCCGCCGGCGGCCGCGCCCTTCATCCCGGTGACCAGGAAATGCCAGCGGAATTCGCGCGCGATGAAGCGCGCCTCGGCGCCGACGAAATGCAGCACTTCGATGATATGGCCGTTACCCGCCATGGCGCCGCGCGTCGCAAACACTACGGTCAGCACCGTCGCCGACAGCATCAGGACCAGCACGGCGATGCCGATGGTGACCGTGGTGCGGGCCATGGCGACCAGCCGGTCGACCCATGTACGGTGATCGTCGAGCGAAGCACTCGGCAGCTTGGGCGTGAGCGCCGCACGGATGGCGCTGAAGTCGGGCGGGCTGGTCTCGTCGATGGTGACGATGATCAGGCGCGGCACCGGCAATTCGTCGATATTCAGGCCCGAGCCCAGCCATGGCTCCAAAAGGCGCGCGGTGGCGTCGCGATCGATGATCCGGGTTTCCTTCACGCCGGGGAATTCGCCGACGATCTGCGAGGCCTGGGCAAGGGCTGCCTCCATGTCGAGGCCGTCGACCAGCTTGATCTGAATCGTCGCCTCGCGCGAGATCTGGTTTTCCCAGACCGAGGCAGTGTCGCGCACCAGCGTGACGGCGCCGAAAGTCAGGCAGGACAGGAAGGTCATGATGGCGATGACCAGCACCAAGGCGCGGCCGGCAATATTCTGCGCCGGCACGATCGGCGCCATGCGGCGCTGGACGCGCTGCGTCGTCGTTGCGGGCTCGGCGGCGTCTTCATGCAGCTGTTCGGCCGATAGCTCAGTCATAAATATCCAGCCTTCCGCCGGCCAGGATCATGCGGCGCGCGTCGACCTGCTCCATCAGGCCGAGATCGTGAGTGGCGATCACCACCGCGGTGCCGAGCCGGTTGAGCTCAATGAACAGCCTGAGCAACCGGCGCGCCAGCGGCGGGTCGACATTGCCGGTCGGCTCGTCGGCAAGCAGGATTTCGGGCTGTTCGATCAAGGCCCGAGCGATTGCCGCGCGCTGCTTTTCGCCGCCCGAAAGGACCGGCGGCAGCACATGCATGCGCTCGCCCAGGCCGACCCATTTCAAAAGTTCGGTGACGTCGGTGCGGTAGCTCGCTTCCTCGCGGCCGCGCACGCGCAGCGGCAGAGCGACATTCTCATAGGTGGTCATGTGGTCGAGCAGGCGGAAATCCTGGAACACCACGCCGATGCGGCGCCTGAGATGCGGCAGTTCAGCGCGCGAGATGCGCGAGCGGTCCTTGCCGAAGATGGTGATCAGCCCGCGTGTCGGCTTCAGCGACATGAACAGAAGGCGCAGCAGCGTCGTCTTGCCGGCGCCCGAGGGCCCGCTCAGGAACTGGAAGGAGCTCTCCGGAATGTGCAGGGAGATGTCGCGGAGGATTTCCGGACCCATGCCATAGCGAAGGCCGACATTTTCGAAGCGGATCACGTGCGACGACCTGAGGTGTGTGGCGGCGGCGTGCCAACCCTTTCTGTCCAACGACCATCGGCCGCCATGGTTAACCGTCGGTTAATTTTCGCTGTTTTTGAATGCGTCACAAGGGTTCCGGTGGGGAAGCGTTAACCATTTCCATTTACGCAAAAGAAACGAAGAGGCAACAGCGGGGCCATGATGGCTGAGCAACGAACCGCGCGCCCGGTTTCCGGCGAAATCATGACCGGGACAAGTGTCGCACCGGAATCGCGTCCTGTGGCGACCGACATCGTCGATGCGGATTATGAGGTGCTGCCGCAGCTGATCCCACTGATAGAAGCCATGCCGACGCCGGCGCGCGACGTCGCGACGCCGTCGATGGAAGGCATGGAGATGCTGCGCAAATCAGATGCGTCAGCCGGGGGGCCGGCATCGCGTGGCGGGCCGATCTTCTGGATTGCCGGCATCGGTGCGGCGCTTGCCGCCTTCTGGGTCTCGGGTGGCCATGCGCTGGTGCGCCAGACGCCGTTCTGGTCAGTCGAACAGCCGGAGGGCGCCGTACTCAGCATTGCCGGCGTCACGTCGCGTGTCGACGCCTCAGGACCCGCCCCGGTGCTGTTCGTGGATGGCGAGGCCGTCAATGACGGTTTGAAGGCGGGACAATTGCCGCCGCTGGAGATACGTGTCACCGGCAATGACAGCCGCATCACCCGTTATACTCTGGGGACATCCAACCGTTCTCTGGCGCCCGGCGAAAGATTCGGCTTTTCCAGCCGCCTCGATGTGCCTAGAAACGGCGTCAAGGCCGTGGCGGTCACCTTCGCCGGCTAGTCGGTTCTCTGGAAAGGTTGTTGATGCCAGTTGTGCGCGGCAAGGACATCGAGGTCCTGTTTTCGGCGTCCGCGATCGCGCGGCGCAATCTCGAACTCGCCAAGGAGATCGCCGAGCACGACTATCACGACCTGCTGGTGATTTCGGTGCTGAAGGGCTCGTTCATCTTCGCCGCCGATTTGATCCGCGCCATGCACGATGTCGGGCTGTCGCCCGAGGTCGAGTTCATCTTCATTTCCAGCTATGGCGCCGGCACCACCAGCGGCGAGGTGAGGGTGCTGCGCGACATCGACAATGAGGTCGCCGGCCGCGACGTGCTGCTGATCGACGATATCCTGGAGTCGGGCAAGACGCTCTCCTTCACCCGCAACCTGATGCTGTCGCGCGGCGCCAAAAGCTGCGCCATCGCGGTGCTGTTGGACAAGCGCATGCGCCGCCAGACCGAGCTGAACGCCGACTATGTCGGCTTCGACTGTCCCGATTACTTCGTCGTCGGCTACGGCATGGACGTCGCTCACGCTTTTCGCGAACTGCCGTTTGTCGGTGTCGTCAAAGGCGATGCCTGAGAAAAGGCCCCCGACGCTTCAAATTTTCAGAAAAAGTCAACTTTTGCCCGCCAAATTCCGGCCCATGGCAAAGCTTCTGATCGTCGAGGACGATGAGTCCGTCCGCACCCTCGCCGCCCGCGCGCTCGAACGCGCCGGGCACTCGATCGATATCGCCGCCGACGGCGCGCAGGGGCTGGCGATGGTCAGTGCTGCAGGCGGCGGTTACGACCTCGTCGTCTCCGATATCCGCATGCCGGAAATGGATGGCATCGAGATGGCGATCGCCGCAGCCAGGCTTTTCCCTGACATGAAGATCCTGCTGATGACCGGCTATGCCGACCAGCGCGAGCGCGCCGAGGAATTGAACGGCATCATTATCGACGTCGTGCAAAAGCCTTTCACGCTGGCCGAAATCCGCTCGCGGGTCGACCAGGCGCTCGCCTGCTTCGCCTGACACGCTTCAGGCGGCATCCTGAGACGCGGCGAGGACAGGCGCAGCGCTCCGGCGCCGTTCGGTGTTGAGCGCCAGCAGACCGGCGCCGATGATCAGCGCCGCACCGATGGCGGTGGTCGAGCGCGGCACCTCGTCGAAGAACAGGAAGCCCCACAGCGGCGACCAGATAATCCCGGTGTATTCGAAGGTGGCGACGCGGTTGGCGGGCGCCAGCCTGTAGGCCTGCGACAGCAGAATCATGCCGGCCGAAGCGACGAAGCCGCAGGCCGCCATCTTGAGGAAATCCGGGGTCGTCGGCCAGACCCACGGCCGCACCAGGAATTCGAGGCTGGGGTGGACAGCATGGGTTATGCCGGCAAGCCAGAATGTGCCGGCAACCGCAGCGGCGCCGACCAGATAGGCGCCGTTCTGGTAGAAGGCCATGACGGTGGAGGATTCGGTGTCGCCGATCTTGCGCGCCATCAGCTGTGAAAAGCCGTAGAGCAAAGCCGAGCCCAACGAAAGCAGCGCCGCCCAGTCGAACAGGCCGGCGCCCGGGCGCAGCATCACGACCACGCCCAGCATGCCGATCAGCACGGTGGCGAGAGCCTGCCAGGATACCCGCTCGCCGAGATAGGGCCCGGCTATCGCCATGATGAACAGGGGCGCCATGAAATAGAGCGCCACCGCGTCGGCGAGCGGCAAGGCAGCGATCGCCAGATAGTAAACCGTATAGGAGGAGAACTGGATGAAGGCGCGTATCGTCAGCAGGCCGAACCGCTTCGAGGCGATGGCCCGCAGGCCGACGTCGGCGCGAACGAGAAAGATCAGGATCGGCAAAGCGACGATCGAGCGGATCCACATCACCTCGGTCACGGGATAGCCGGCCGACACCGCCTTGACCAGCGGGTCCTGGAGCGAGAACACCAGCACGCCAAGGCACAGGCTGATGATGCCGAGAACGATCCGGTTGCGCATGTTGTTCTGCCGGCCCTTGCCTTAACTGCCCGCAGCCGCCCGGCCATGGGGTAAAAAGAACCCGCTACCGTTTCGGGCAGCGGGTATGAGTGAGGACTCTTTGATTGGTCCGCAGCCGATTTCGCGGCGGCATATCCAATGGGCGAGCGGACTATGCTGCGGCGTTTGACATGTTGCAAACGAATTGGAATGATACCAGCGATCAAATTTGCTTATGACGGATTCGATGCGGCCACCCCTCGACAGCGATCTCCTGCGCACCTTCGTCGCCATTGCCGAAGCGGGCAATTTCACCCGGGCGGCGGAGCAGGCCGGGCGCACCCAGTCGGCGGTGTCGATGCAGATGAAGAAGCTCGAGGAGCTGGTCGGCGACAGCCTGTTCGAACGCGGCTCGCGCGGCGTGGCGCTGACGCGCCGTGGCGGCGAGCTGATCGTCAATGCCCGCCGCATCGTCTCTCTGCTCGACGAGACGGCGGCATCGATGGCGGCGGCACCGCTTGGCGGGCCTGTGCGCATCGGCATTCCCGAGGAATATGGTCACGCCATCCTGTCGCGCGCGCTCGGCGCCTTCTCGAAGCGTCACACCAAGGTCGAGGTCACCGTGCGCTATGCACATTCGGGCGCCCAGCTGGCAGCGTTGGCGGCCGGTGAACTCGACCTCGCCGTGGTGTTCGAATGGCAGGATCCTTCCGGCGGCGAGGTGCTGATGCACGATCCGACCGTGTGGGTGACATCGAGCCTGCATCACATGCATGAGGAGCGGCCGGTGCCGATCGCGCTCTACAACCGGGCCGGCTGGTGCAAGGACTTTGCCATCAAATCGCTTGAGCAGCGTGGGCTGGCCTACCGTGTCGCCTATACCAGCGACACCACCGGCGGCCTGAAGCTCGCCGTCACCTCTGGCCTGGCGATCGCGCCGATCTCGCACAGCAATATTCCGGATGGCTGTCGTGAACTCACCGCCGCTGACGGGTTCGGCCATATCGATTCCTCGAATGTGGTGATGCACCGCAGCCCAAATGCCTCAGGCGAAGCTATCGACGGCATGCAGGAGGCGATCCGCGAGGCGTTCGTCAACCGGCCGGCTTAGTCTGTTGCATCCTCGTAGAAATGCAGGCGATTGCCGAAGGGGTCGCCGACCGACACTTCACGGGTCTGCCACGACGTGGTTTCGAGGCCCGGCCGGGCGTAGCGGTATCTCTTGCCGATCAGTTCGCGGTGCAATGCCGCGATGTCCTCGACCTTGATGCGCATGGCTATACCCGGCGCGCCGTCGCCATGATGTTCGCTCAGATGCAGGACACAGCCGTCGCGGATTACACCCATGTAGAGCGGCGCATTGTCGTCGAAGCGGTGCTCGAACTCGACCTTGAAGCCGAGAAAGTCGACATAGAATTCGCGTGCCTTGGCGATGTCGAAGATGCGCAGGATGGGCGTGACGGCACCGAGTTTCGGCATGGCGCTGATACCATTCAGTTCGACGGATGTTGCCTTGGAGGCTACTTCAGCTCCAGCAGCCGCTCGAGGTAGCTGCGCTCGATGTCGGGGCTGAGCGCGTTGCCGAGCCGCTTGCGAATCGCCTCGAGAATCTGGCGGGCGCGCTGCACGTCGATCTCGTCGGGCACCTTCACCGAATCGCCGAAATCGGGTCCGCGGCTGGCGCGCGGTCGGCCCAGCGGATCGCGGCCGGCGTCCTGTTGGCGGCCGCCTTCCTGGCTGCCGCCCTGGTCGCCCTGCATCGCCTGCAGCTGCTTCATCATCTCCTTGGCGCCCTTGCGCAGCGCTTCCAGCGCACGACCCTGATGGCCGACGGCCTGGTCGCCTTCGCCTTCGCCAAGCGACTTTTCGGCATTGCCCATGGATTTGCCGGCGTCGCCAAATCCCTCATTGGGCTGCATGCCCATGCCTTCCAGGCCCTTCTTCAACTGGTCGAGCTCGCGTTGCAACTGGCCCTGGCCTTCCTGCAGCTGCTTCATCGCATCGGCGAATTCCTGCGGCGTCATCCCATTCGGGCGGGCGAGCGGATCGCGGTCCTTGCTGACACCGGGCTTGTCGGGGTCATCGCCATTGCCTTGCTGGCCGGGCTGCTCATCGCCATCCATCTGACCGTTGCCGCGCTGCGTCCGATCCATACGATACGTGTCGTTCATCATCTCCTGCTGGCGACGCATGATCTCGCCCAGCTTGTCCATCTGCTGGCGCATCTCGCTGTCCTGCTCGCCGCCCTGCTGCTGACGGCCTGCCTGCAGGTTGTTCATCATGTTTTCCAGCTGCGACAGCAGCTCCTGCGCCTTGTCGCGGTCGCCTGATTTCGCCAGGTTCTCGATCTGGTCCATCATGCGGTCGATGTCGCTCTGGCGCAGCTCGCGGCCGTTCTGCTGCATCTGCGGCGCATTCGGGTTCTGCTTGGCGCGCTCGGCGAATTCCTGCAGGAATTCGTTCATCGCCTCGCGCAGTTCCTTCATCGCCTTTTCGATCTCTTCGTCGCTGGCGCCGCGCTTGATGGCGTCCTGCAGCGCCTGCTGGGCCTGGCGCAGCCGCTTTTCGGCGGCCGAGAGATTGCCTTCCTCGATGCCCAGCGCGATTTCCCAGAGATAGGCAACCTCGTTGCGCAACTGGTCGTCGCTGTCCGACATCTTCAGCCGGCTGCGGGCGCTCATGATGGCGAGGTAATGCGACATGTTGTCGAACGTGTCTTCGGGCCGCAGCGTGATGGCGTCCATCAGGTCGAGCACGCGCGGCTTGGCGTTGGCGTCGAGCGCCATCAGGCGGCGCTGCTCGATCACCGCACGCGCCAGCGGGTTGGCGAAGGGTCGCTCCGGCATCACAATAGTCTTGGTTTCGCTGGTCGCGGTATGTCCGGCATCGTCGGTGGCGACGAGCGACAGTTTTATGCTGGCGCCGGCCCAGACGTGCTCGGTGAGGTCCTTGGTGGTCTTGGCGGCATTCGCCTTGCCGCCGCGGCGCGGCAACGCCAGCGGCAATTCAGGCGGACCGTAGAGCGGATGCGCATCGGGCGCCGCCGGATCGGCCAGCGCGAAAACCGCCTTGGCGGTGGCCGCGCCATAGTCGTCGTCGATTTGGTAGTTGAGCTCGAAGGCGCCGTTGACGGCGCGCTTGGGCTCGCCGACGAAGCGGATCGTCGGCGGCTTGTCGGGGATCACCGCGAAGGCCCAGCGACCGAGATCGGCTTCGCCCGACTTCAGCGTCAGCGTGCCGTCGGCGGTCAGCTTGCCGGTGAACTGGCGCAGCTTGGGGGTCGCGGGGTTGACCGCCGCTGCCTTGACGGCCGCCACCTGTGGTCCCGACGGGTCGATGGCGCGAGCATTGCCGCCCTTGTCGGCAAAGCTTAGCGTTTCCTCGCCGGAGCCGCCGGTCACGCGCAGCGAGACGTCGCTGCCTTGCGGCACGGTGAAGGTGGCAACCGCCTGCTTGGCGTTGCCATCGATGACTGGCGCGGTCAAGAAGATGGGCGGCTTGCCGGTATAGGCCGGCGGGGTCACCCAGGCATCGACGCGCGGCGGTACGATGTCGCGCGCCGCATAGGCACTGAAACCATCGGACAGCCTGCCGCCGGACGGTCCGAAGGAGAAAGCAAAAGCGGTGACCAACAGCAGCGCCGCCACGGCACGCAATGCCCACGGATCGCGCTCCGGCACGCGGGTACGCGGCAGGTCGGCGCCAAGGCTGCCGAGCTTGTCGGCCATGCGCTTTTGGTGTTCGCGCCACAACGCCTGGGAAAAGATGCTTTCCTTGCCGCTGGGACGGTCGGTCTGCACCAGCACTGGGCTGTGCTGCAACTGGTTGGCGGCCTCGATACGGCGGTCGATTTCAGCGGCGGATGGAAGCTTGAAGAAACGCAGCGGATAGAGCGCCGCCAGCGTGGCAATACCGAACGCAGTGACCAGGATAATGCGCGCAATGTCAGGCAGCCGGGGGAAAAGGCCGAGCCAGGAGAGGCTGAGAAACAGGCTGGCGACGATGAGCAGCGGCAGAAGCAGCGGCCAGCCGCGCTCGACCGTGATCGAGATCCGTGTCGCCAGCCGGCTCAGGGCAAGCCGCCCGGCCAGGCTGCGATCGCCACTGGAAATGGGGCGTTCCGTCATCGGCCCTTCCTGCCCGGGCGGGATAGCCCGGACTCAACAAGCAGAAGTTTACCAGCAAACACGGCAAAGGCGAGGCGGTTCCGGAAAACTTGAAAAGCTTTGGCGGGTTTGCGTCTGCACTTCAGCCAAAGCAAGGCTTTAGAATTTCGTGGGATCGGTGTTCGAGCCGCAGACCAGGACCGCGATCCGTTCGCCCGGCGCCGGGGTGTAGCGGCCGGACAAGAGAGCCGCAAAGGCTGCGGCGCCACCCGGCTCGGCGATGATACGCACCCGCTCCCACAGCGCCTTCTGCGCGGCAATGATGGCGTCGTCGGTGACCAGGATGGAGCGTTCGACGAAGGCCTCGGCGATCGGGAACATCATCTCGCCGACGCGTTTGGGCGCCAGCGAATCGGCGGCGACGCCTTCGGCCGGCGCATCGACGGGGTGGCCGGCCTCGAAGGCGCGATGCAGCGTCGGCGCGCCTTCGGGCTCGATGGCGATGATCCTGATGCGGCCGGCAAACCAGGCGGCGATGCCGCCGATCAGGCCGCCGCCGCCGACAGCGATCAGCAGCGTGTCGATGTCTGGCAGATCGGTTTCGATTTCGAGGCCGAGCGTGCCCTGGCCGACCAATGTTTCCTCCTGGTTGAAGGCATGGATCTGCAGCGCGCCGGTCTTTTCGGCAAAAGCCTCGCTGGCGGCCAGCGCCTCGGCATAGCGGGCGCCGCCGACCATCAGTTCGGCGCCGTAGCCGCGGATGCGCTGCAGCTTGGCCGGTGGGCTGACTTCGGGAACGAAGATCGTCGCCTTGTGGCCAAGCCGCATGGCGGCATAGGCGACCGCGGCGCCATGATTGCCGCCCGAAGCCGCAACCACGCCGGCCGCAGGCACCGGCCGTTCGAGCAGATTGGTGAAGGCGCCGCGCGCTTTGAACGAACCGGAATGCTGCAGGCATTCGAGCTTGAGGTCGACCGCCAGCGGCGGCCGGTCGAAATCGGCCATGTCGACGCGCAGCACCGGCGTGTGCCTGATATAGCGGCGGATGCGCGGTTCCATCGCGGCAATGCGTTCGCGCGTGACGGTGTTGCCGTTCGTCATGACCATCTCCTTGGGATTGACAGCAATTAGTAACTTGGCAAAATGGCTAAATGCAAGAGGTTGATGTCTTCAAGGCGATCGCCAATGAACGCAGGCTGCAGATCCTCGACTGGCTGAAGGATCCGCAGGCGCATTTCCCGGCCCAGGCAGACGGCGATCTGGTCGAGGATGGCGTTTGCGCGCTGCTGATCGCGGAGAAGCTCGGCATTACGCAGGCGACGCTCTCCGAACATATGCGCGTGCTTACCCAGGCCGGCCTGCTGCGGCCCAAGCGCATCAAGCAATGGACGTTTTACCGCCGCGACGAGGACAGGATCGCCGACACAAGGATGCTCATCCAAAACCGGCTGTAGCGCAGCCGGCGCTGCGGCTCCTATGCAAGCCAGTCGGGCACCGAATCCAGGCCGATCAACTCGTCATAGGTCTGGCGCCGGCGCACGACGTGGAAACGGTCGCCGTCGACCAGAACCTCAGGCACAAGTAGGCGGGTGTTGTAGGTGCCGGATTGCACCGCGCCATAGGCGCCGGCGGTGGTGACGGCAATGAGGTCGCCAGACTTGAGCCGGTGCAGGTCACGGTCGAGGCCGAGATAGTCGCCGGTCTCGCAGACCGGGCCGACGACGTCGACCGCCATGCGCGGCGTGTCGGCCGGCGGCTGCACCACCGGCTTGATGTCGTGGAAGGCATCGTAGAGCGTCGGCCGGATCAGATCGTTCATGGCGGCGTCGACGACGAGGAAGTTCTTGGCGTCGCCTTCCTTCACGAAGATCACTTCCGAGACCAGGATGCCGGCATTGCCGACGATCAGCCGGCCCGGCTCGAACATCACCTTCACTCCAAGCTTTGTCAGATGCTTCCTGACGATCTCGGCATAGGCATCGGGCAAAGGCGGCGGGCTGTTGTCGGTGCGGTAGGGGATGCCGAGGCCGCCGCCGAGATCGACATGCTCGACGGCGTGGCCATCGGCGCGCAGCGCGCCGACCAGTTCCGCCAGAAGCGCGAAAGCATCGTCAAAGGGCTGCAACTCGGTGATCTGGCTGCCGATATGGGTATCGATGCCGATGGGCTTGGTGCCCGGCAGCCCGGCCGCGCGGGCATAGACCTGGCGCGCCCGTTGCCAGGGAATGCCGAACTTGTTCTCGGCCTTGCCGGTGGAGATCTTCCTGTGCGTCCTGGCGTCGACATCCGGGTTGATGCGCAGCGACACCGGCGCCACCTTGCCGAGCGCGGTGGCGCGGGCCGACAGCAACTCCAGCTCCGGCTCGGATTCGACATTGAAGCAGAGAATGCCGGCCTCGAGCGCGAAATCCATCTCGCGCGCGGTCTTGCCGACACCGGAAAACACGATCTTGTTGGCCGGGATTCCGGCGGCGAGCGCGCGGCGCATTTCGCCTTCCGAGACGGTATCGGCGCCGGCGCCGAGCTTTGCCAGCGTCCGCAGCACCGCCTGGTTGGAATTCGCCTTCAAGGCGTAACAGACCAGCGTGTCGAGCCCGGCAAAGGCCCCGGCGAACACCCGGTAGTGTCTGGTCAAGGTTGCCGTCGAATAACAATAGAACGGCGTGCCGACGCTTGCGGCGATGTCTGGTATCGCCACGTCCTCGGCATGGAGCACGCCGTCGCGGTAATCGAAATGGTTCACGAGAGTGTTTCCGGAAGTTGGAGCACGAGACCTGGTTAGCACGAGACCTGGCCAGAAAGACCAAGCCGGTCTCATCGGCTCTAGATCAGCGGGTCGAGGATGAACTTCTTGTCCACGACCGGTTTTTCCGGCTCCGGCGGCACCGGCTGTTTGGCGCGCTCGGCGTCCTTGCGGGCCTGGACGGCCGCTTCATAGGGCGTGTCGAGACCGGCCTTACGGCCGCAAGCGGTCACGGCAGCCATCGCCGTCAGCAGCGTCAGCGTCACCAAAATCCTGCTTGCGGTCATCGATCCATCCGTCCGAAACTTTATGTGCTGCGCTTTTAACCGAGTTTTAGGCGCATTGCACCCCGGCATCATGCCTTGGCGATGCGCTTTTTCCAGCTGCGGATCTGCTTCCTGACCTCCGACGGCGCCGTGCCGCCGAAACTGGTGCGGCTCTTCACCGAATTCTGCACCGCCAGAACCGAGAAGATGTCTGCCGTGATGCCGGGGTTGATCGACTGCAGATCTTCCAGCGACAGCTTTTCAAGGCTCACCTTCTTCTCTTCGGCCACCGCCACCGCGCGACCGGTGACATGGTGTGCCTCACGGAAGGGCAGGCCCAGCGTGCGCACCAGCCAGTCGGCGAGGTCGGTCGCGGTCGCGTGGCCCGAGCCGGCGGCCTTCTTCATGGCGGCGGCATTGACCGTCATGTCGCGCACCATGCCGGTCATCGCCGCCAGCATCAAATCGAGCGTCTCGGCGGCGTCGAAGACCGATTCCTTGTCTTCCTGCATGTCCTTGCCGTAGGTCAGCGGCATGCCCTTCATCACCGTCAGCAGCCCGACGAGATGGCCGGTGACGCGGCCGGTCTTGCCGCGCACCAGTTCGGCGGCGTCCGGGTTCTTCTTCTGCGGCATGATTGAGGAGCCGGTGGAGAAACTGTCCGACAGCCTTACGAAGCCGAATTGCGGCGTCGACCAGATGATGATTTCTTCGGCGAGCCGCGATAGATGCGTGGCGCAGATCGCCGCCAGGCTCAAAAACTCCAGCGCGAAATCGCGGTCGGAGACGCTGTCCAGGGAATTGCGCATCGGCTCGCGGAAGCCGAGCGCCTTGGCGGTCTTGTGGCGATCTATCGGAAAACTGGTGCCGGCAAGCGCTGCCGCGCCGAGCGGGCTTTCATCCATCCGCTCGATGGCGTCGCGGACGCGCGACAGGTCGCGCGAAAACATCTCGACATAGGCCATGCAATGGTGGCCGAAGGTCACCGGCTGCGCCGCCTGCATGTGGGTGAAGCCGGGCATCACGGTCGCCGCATGCTCCTCGGCGCGGTCGAGCAAGGCTGAGATCAGCCCCTTCAGCGCCTCGGCAACGCGGAAACATTCGTCCTTGACCCAGAGCCGGAGATCCACCGCCACCTGGTCGTTGCGTGACCGCGCCGTGTGCAGGCGGCCGGCGGCCGGGCCGATCAGATCGGCGAGGCGGGCCTCGATGTTCATGTGAATGTCTTCCAGCCGGGTCGAGAACTCGAACGTGCCGGCCTCGATCTCTTTCAGGATCGTGTTCAGCCCGTGAGCGATCTTTTCTTGATCGGCCGCCGAAATAATGCCCGTTTCAGCCAGCATCTCGCTGTGGGCGACCGAACCTCTTATGTCTTGCGCATAAAGTTTGCGGTCGAACGAGATCGACGCGTTGATCGCTTCCATGATCGCGGCCGGACCCGAGGCAAAACGTCCGCCCCACATCTGGTTGCTGGCCTTCTTGTCGCTCATCGCTATAACCCGTGCTCCGGAGCAGTCTTAGAAAATGGCAGACGGTAACAGATACTTCCCGGCCCCGCGCCTGATCCTCGCCGCTTTGCTGGCGGGCGTGCTGGCCGGCGCGGTCGCGGTATATGTCAGCGAGAGCGGGTCTGGCAACAACGCAGCCACCGGCAGCGCACCTGCGGCCGGCGCGGGCAACAGCAAGGACGATGTCGCCTGCGCCGCCAAGAGCGACCGCGCCAAAAAGGTTGCCGCCGCGGCCACCGGCCAGGTGGCGGCATTGCTGCCCGCCGATCCGCCGCAATCGCTGAAAAGCCTCGCCTTCAACGGCCCAGACGGCAAGCCGATGACGATCGCCGATCATGTCGGCAAGACCGTGCTGCTCAACCTGTGGGCGACGTGGTGCGCGCCCTGCCGCGCCGAAATGCCGGCGCTCGATACGCTGCAGAAGGAAAAGGGCAGCGATGCCTTCGAAGTGGTCGCGGTCAATGTCGATGCCGGCGACGATGCGAAGCCGAAGAAGTTCCTAGCCGATATCGGCATCGGGTCGCTCGGCTACTACCGCGATTCGACGCTGGCGCTGTTCAACGACGTCAAGACGCGTGGCTTGGCGCTAGGCCTCCCCGTCACCATGCTGATCGACGGCGAAGGCTGCCTGGTCGCGCATATGAACGGACCGGCCGAATGGTCGGGACCGGATGCCAAGCGCCTGGTCGAGGCCGCACTCGCCCCTTAGGCCGCACTCGCCCCTTAGGATGAGCGCAGGGCCGCCGCCGGCGGCAGCATCAAAATGCTGCCGACGCGTTGTTTGACGCTGGCGTCCTCTTGTGCCGCCGGCGCCGCGACGCCGGTCAGTTCGCTGAACGCCTCGATCGGGCTCGGCCGGCCTAGATAGTAGCCCTGGCCGATCTCGCAGGCCTCGGCGTCGAGGAATTTCAGCTCGCCCAGCGTCTCGACGCCCTCGGCCAAAACCGGCAGGCCGAGACCGCGGCCAAGCCCCAGAACGGCGCGCACGATGGCTGCCACCTGGCCGTTGCTGTCGACTGATTTGATGAATGAGCCGTCGATCTTGATCTTGTCGAAGGGGAAGGCGCGGAGATTGGACAGCGAGGAGTAGCCGGTTCCGAAATCGTCCATCGCCACACGCACGCCAAGCGCCTTCACCTGGCGCAAGGTCGCCAGCGCGCGCGGCATGTCCTTGACCAGCGCCGTTTCGGTGATCTCGAGTTCGAGCCTGCCGGGCGTCAGGCCGGAGCCGAGCAGGACTTCATGCACCTTGCGGCTGAAATTCGGATTGTGGAGCTGCACCGCCGAGACATTGACCGCGACGGTGAGAGGGTTCTTCCAGCGCGCTGCCTCGGCGCAGGCCGTCGCCAGCACCCATTCGCCGATCTGGATGATGACGCCGCTGTCTTCGGCCACCGGGATGAAGGTCGCCGGCGACACGTCGCCGCGCTGCGGATGGCGCCAGCGGATCAGCGCTTCGAACCCGACCATCCGCCCGCTGCTGATCTCCTTTTGTGGCTGGTAGACGAGGCGAAACTCATCGCGCGCCATGGCCTGGCGCAGTTCGTGCTCCATCACGCGCCGGTCTCGCGCCTCGGCGCCCATCGAGGCCTCGAAGTAACGGTAGGTGTCCTTGCCCTCGGCCTTGGCTCGGTAGAGCGCGGTGTCGGCGTGGCTGACCAGGATTGTCGGCTCATCGGCGTCGAGCGGATAAAGTGCAATGCCGATGCTGGCCGACACCAGCCCGCCACCGACCGACAGCCGGTTTTCCTCGCGCATGGCCGCCAGCACCGCCTCGGCGATGCGGCCGGCCGCCTGCGGGCCGGGAAGGTTCGGGGCGATGATGGCGAACTCGTCGCCGCCAAGACGCGCCAGCATCTGTCCGTGGCGGAGCACGGCGGAGGCGCACAGCGCCACCTTCTGCAGCATGGCATCGCCGGCGCCGTGCCCGAACAGGTCGTTCACTTCCTTGAAGCGGTCGAGGTCGAGCAGCAGCAGCGCAAGATGCCCACCCTTGCCGCCGCGGTCCATTGCGGCAATTTCGGCCTCGAGCCGGCCGGAGAAACTGCGGCGGTTGGGGAGCCCGGTCAGCGGGTCGAAATGGGCGAGGCGCAGGATCTCCTGCTCGGCCTTCCTGCGTTCGCGGATGTCGCGCACGGCGACCACGCTGTGCCGCTTGCCGCAATAGTCGATGCTTCTGGCGATAAGTTCGACGGGGATGGTGGCGCCGTCATGGGCTCTGAGCTCCGCTTCCTGTCCCTGTCCGCTGCAGTCGGACATGCCGGCCGCGGTGCGTTCGCCGAAGAGATCGCCAAGCAGCATCGCGTTCAGCACTTCCGGCGCAATGCCGGTGAGTGCCGCGATGCTGTCATTGGCGCTGACGATGCGGGCGCCGTCGCAGACGATCAGGCCCTCGACGGCGGCGTTGGCGAGGCCGTGCATGCGCTCTGCCTCGAGCTTGTGACGCCGGAAGCGAAGGTCGATCCACAATGCTGCGGCTGAAAGCACCAGGATAGCCATGCTGACTGCAGCGGCGGCGAAGGCCTGCGACACCGGTTCGACCGTGAACTGCGATATCTCGATGGAGGAGTCCGGGAAGATCGACACCGCGCCCATGGCGATGAAGTGCAGGCTGCAGATCGCCAGCGTCAACAGGATGGCGGCGGCGATTGTGGCCTGCATGGACGGCCGTCGCAACACGACCAGCAGCGCCAGCGCGGCGAGGGTGACGCCTGTCAGCACCGAGACGCCGACCAGCAGCGGGTTCCAGACGATGCGCCCTTCGACCTCGAAGGCGGCCATGCCGATATAGTGCATGGCGGCGATACCAGCGCCGAGGACCGCGCCGCCGACCAGAGGGTAGTCGATGCCCCGGCGCAAGGTGGCGATCCACATGCCCGCGGCGGTCAGGGCGACGGAACCGGCGAGCGAAAGCGCCGACATTTCCGTATTGTAGGCGTTGGGGATTCCGGGAGAAAAGGCAAGCATTGCGATGAAATGCGTCGCCCAGATGCCGAAGCCGGTGGAAGTGGCTGCTATCATCAGCCAGGTATAGCGGTTGCGCTCGCTCGAGCGGTCGACATGGCGAAGCAGGTTGACCGCCGAGAAGGAAGAAATACCGCAAATGAGCGCTGCCAGTGCGACCAGTCTCAGATCGTGCTCATGCACGATACAATTATAGACCGTCAGCATCTCGCCCCACCTGCTCTCCCACAGCAATCAAGCCGTCCACTTGATTAGTATGTCGCGCTTGACGAAGAATCGGTTATGCGAACTACAACTACAGCGGGTTTTTCGGGTTGTACCTTGCGGCGATCCTGTCTCATTCCAGACGCACGGCTACAGCAGTGCCTGGCGCGATGCCGCTCGGCCGATCTCGATCTGGCCGAGCGCCGGTTTGGCGGCCGCACGGTGCAGGTGCGTGGCGCTGTCACGCGGGCCCTTCACGCATCGCTGGGCGGTCGGCGATCCTTGCAGGCCCACCATGCCCCATTCTATCGCTGAGCCGGCTTGGCATTTCTCTCTGTCCTCGTTGCAAGGCGAGGGGGCGCGAAGTTAGCCGGGTATGAAATTCACGAAACAGCAACAAATCCGTTGTCCGATTGTCATCAGAGACACATATTGCGTTCGCGGGAGCGCCCCTTTCGCCAATGACAAACGGGAGATGAAACATGAAGTTGTTCGGCTTTGCGGCCGGTGTTGCCGCCACCTTGACCCTGCTTTCCACCACCTCCGCCTTCGCCGCCACCCAGATCAGTTGGTGGCATGCAATGACCGGCGCCAATGCCGAGGTGGTCGACAAGATCGCCAAGGATTTCAATGCCAGCCAGAGCGACTATGAAATTCTCCCTGTTTTCAAGGGCACCTATCCCGAAACGCTGAATGCCGGCATCGCTGCCTTTCGTGCGGGGCAAGCGCCCGACATCATCCAGGTGTTCGACGTGGGTACCGGCGTCATGATGGCCGCCGAAGGTGCGATCAAGCCGGTGGCCGATGTGCTGACCAGCGCCGGCGTGACCTTCGACAAGAGCCAGTATTTGCCCGGCATCGTCGGCTACTATTCGAAGCCGGACGGGACCATGCTGTCCTTCCCCTATAATTCCTCGTCGCCTATCCTCTACTACAACAAGGATATCTTCCAGAAGGCCGGGCTTGATGTGAACAATCCGCCAAAGACCTGGAACGAGGTGTGGGAAGCCGCCAAGAAGATCAAAGCGAGCGGCGCCGCTTCCTGCGGCTATACCTCGACGTGGTTGACCTGGATCCACCTTGAGGCCTTCGCTGCCTGGAATGACGTTTCCTATGGCACCAACCAGAACGGACTTGCCGGAACCGACGTCGAGCTCAAGATCAATGCGCCGATCTTCGTCAATCATTTCCAGGCGCTCGCCGACCTGGCCAAGGACGGCACCTTCAAATATGGCGGCCGTACCTCCGAAGCCAAGCAGATCTTCCTTGCCGGAGAATGCGGCATCTTCACCGAATCGTCGGGGGGGCTCGGTGACATCGTCAAGTCGGGCATGAACTACGGCATCGGCCAGCTTCCCTATGATAGTGACGCCAAGGGCGCGCCCCAGAACACCACGCCGGGCGGCGCCAGCCTGTGGGTGTTCGGCAACAAATCGGACGAGGAATACAAGGGCGTCGCGGCGTTCTTCTCCTACCTGTCCAAGACCGAAGTGCAGGAGTATCTGCACCAGAAGTCGGGTTATCTGCCGGTGACGCTCGCTGCCTATGAGGCGACCAAGAAGTCCGGCTTCTATGACAAGAACCCGGGCCGTGAGACGCCGATCCTGCAGATGCTGGGCAAGGCGCCGACCGAGAACTCGAAGGGCGTGCGCCTCGTCAACCTGCCGCAGGTGCGCGACATCGAGAACGAGGAGTTCGAGAAGATGCTGGCCGGCCAGCAGACTGCGCAGCAGGCGCTCGACAACGCGGTCGCACGCGGCAACAAGGCGATTCAGGAAGCGATCGGAAACTGAAGCGATTTGTCAGTTGAACCTCGTCCACGCGGACCCGCGTGGACGATTTCCTGCATAGCGAGGGAATCACCCTGTCTCCACGCGTCGTCTTTCCCAACAAGACCCTGCCTTACCTGTTGGTGGCGCCGCAACTCGCCATTACGCTGATCTTTTTCTACTGGCCGACGGGGCAGGCGCTCTACCAGTCGATGCTCAGGGAAGACCCGTTCGGGCTGAAGAGCAAGTTCGTCGGGCTCGCCAATTTTCGCAAGGTGCTGGCCGACCCGGCCTACCTCAACTCGATCAAAGTTACGCTGGTGTTCTCTCTGGCGACCGCGATCGTCGCCATGGGTGTGGCCCTGTTGCTTGCCGTCATGGCCGAGAAGGTGGTGCGAGGCAAAGGCCTTTATCGCACGCTGCTGATCTGGCCGTATGCGGTGGCGCCCGCGATTGCCGGCATGTTGTGGCTGTTTCTGTTCAACCCCTCGATCGGTTCGCTGGCCTACGCCTTGAGAGGTCTCGGCATTGCCTGGGATCCCTTGCTCAACGGAAACCAGGCCATGATCCTGCTGGTGTCTGCGGCTGCCTGGAAGCAGATCAGCTACAATTTCCTGTTCTTCGTCGCCGGGCTGCAGGCGGTGCCGAAGACGTTGATAGAGGCGGCGGCCATTGACGGCGCCGGGGAGACGAAGCGCTTCTGGACCATCGTCTTCCCGCTGCTCGCACCGACGACCTTCTTCCTGCTGGTCGTCAACACTGTCTATGCGCTGTTCGACACTTTCGGTATCGTCCATGCGGTCACCGGCGGCGGGCCGGGCAAGGCCACCGAGACGCTGGTCTACAAGGTCTACAATGACGGTTTCGTCAATTTGATCCTCGGCGATTCGGCCGCGCAGTCGGTCATCCTGATGGTCATCGTCATCTCACTCACGGCCATCCAGTTCCGCTATGTGGAACGCAAAGTCCACTACGGTTGAGCGCGAGCGATGATTGGTCAGTCCCCGCTTCGCGCCCTCATCGCCCACGCCGTGCTCATCCTGGGCATCCTGATCGTCGCTTTCCCGATCTACTACACCTTCGTTGCCTCCACGCAGACGCTGCAGACCATCCTCAAGCCGCCATTGCCTCTTTTGCCCGGCGACCAGGTCTGGAACAATTACAGCGAGGCGCTGTTCGGCGGTGTCGGCCGCATCGGCGGCGTCAGTGTCGGCCGATTGCTGCTCAACACCACGATCATGGCGCTCGGCATCGCGGTGGGGAAGATTTTCATCTCGATCCTTTCGGCCTATGCGATCGTGTTCTTCCGTTTTCCGCTTCGGATGGTCTTCTTCTGGCTGATCTTCATCACGCTGATGCTTCCCGTCGAGGTGCGCATCCTGCCGACCTACAAGGTGATGGTCGATCTCGGCATGATCGACACCTATGCCGGCCTGATCATTCCGCTGATCGCCTCGGCCACCGCCACGCTTCTGTTTCGCCAGTTCTTCATGACCATCCCAGGTGAGTTGGTGGAAGCGGCGCGTGTCGACGGCGCCGGACCATGGCGCTTCTTTTTCGACATCCTGCTGCCGCTGTCGCGCACCAACATCGCGGCGCTGTTCGTCATCCTCTTCATTTATGGATGGACGCAGTACCTGTGGCCGCTGCTCGTCACCAACAGCAATGACATGAACACCATCGTCATCGCACTTAGAAAGATGGTCTCCTTCGCCGATGCCGATACCCAATGGCATCTGGTCATGGTCACCGCGATGATGGCCATACTGCCGCCGATCCTGATCGTGGTGCTGATGCAACGCTGGTTCGTGCGCGGACTGGTCGATACCGAAAAGTGAGAAGCTGATGGCGACCATCGATCTGAAGGATGTGAAGAAAGTCTATCCCGGCGGCGTCGAGGCGGTGAGGGGTGTCTCGATCGCCATTCCCGACAAGGAGCTTTGCGTGCTGGTTGGGCCGTCCGGCTGCGGCAAGTCCACGCTGCTGCGGATGATCGCCGGGCTTGAGACCATTTCTTCCGGCACCGTCGCCATCGACGGCAAGATCGTCAACACGATCGGTCCGACCGAGCGCGACATCGCCATGGTGTTCCAGAACTATGCGCTCTATCCACATATGAAGGTCTACGACAACATGGCCTACGGGTTGCGCAACCGGGGTACTCCCAAGGACGAGATCGACAGCAGGGTTCGCTCGACCGCCAAGGTGCTGGAGCTCACGGCGCTGCTCGACCGGCGCCCGCGCGAGCTTTCCGGCGGCCAGCGCCAGCGCGTGGCCATGGGTCGCGCAATCGTGCGCAATCCAAAAGTCTTCCTGTTCGACGAACCGCTTTCCAACCTGGACGCCAAACTGCGCGGCCAGATGCGGGTCGAAATCAAGAATTTGCAGCGCTCGCTCGGTGTCACCTCGGTCTACGTCACCCACGACCAGCTTGAGGCGATGACGCTGGCCGATATTCTCGTCGTCATGAATGGCGGGTTGGTCGAGCAGACGGGCGCGCCGCTCGACATCTACGAGAAGCCGGCATCGACCTTCGTCGCCTCCTTCATCGGAGCGCCGCCGATGAACCTTCTGCCTCTTTCGCAAGGACCGGCTGGTCCGGCGCTGAGTGATGGCAAGGCGATTGACTTTGCACCTGCGAAGGCTGCCACGCTTGGCTTCCGTCCCGAGGATGCCGACGTCACCTTCGGTGCCGAGGCACCGTCCGGCGCGCTTATTCTGCCTGCGGCGGTCGAGGCGGTCGAACCTGTGGGAGCCGAAAGCTTTCTTCACTGTGCCGCCGGCGGCAACCGCATCGTCGTGCGTGTGGCCGGCCGCGCCACGGCCAAACCCGGCGATCAACTGCGCGTCGTGGCCAGGGCCGAGAAGCTGCATTGGTTCGACAATGCTGGGAAACGAGTCGATTGACGCAGCCGCTCGCGCCAATCCGACGCATCGGCAGTTCAGGCGAAGACATGCGCTTTGCCGGAAACTGTCAGACGCACGATCTCGCCGACGGCAGGTGCGTCGATTCCCGGCTTGCGTAAGGTCAGCGGTGTGCTGCCGATCGCCGCGGCGTCCGGCGGATCGGGGTTGTTCAACAGCCGCACGGCAATGGTGCACATCGAGCCTGCGAATTCCGAGTCCGTCACCTCGGCGAATATCGTGCCCGCAGGACCCGACATGCCTTCGCGCGACGTGCGCTTTACCTGCACCTGCTCCGGTCGCAGCATGATGCGGGCGATGTCGCGCCGCTCCTTCGAGTCGACGGCTATGCGACCAAGCGAGGAGGTGGCGAAGCCGCCTGAAATCTTTGCCGGCAAGATGATGGCGTCGCCAAGAAACTCGGCAACCATGCGGTCTTTCGGCTGCAGATAGAGTTCTCGCGGTGTGCCGATCTGAGAGAACTTTCCGTCGCGCATGACCGCCACCTGGCTGGCGAAGGACAGCGCCTCGGCCTGGTCGTGGGTGACCAGGATGGTGGTGATGCCGGCGGCTTCGAGTAGTTCGGCGACCGCCTTGCGCATCGAGGCGCGCAGACCGGTGTCGAGCGCCGAGAACGGTTCGTCGAGAAGCATCAGCCTGGGCTTCATCGCCATGGCGCGGGCCAGCGCCACGCGCTGCTGCTGGCCGCCGGAGAGCTGGTGCGGGCGGCGCTTGAGGATCGCCTTGTCGAGCCCGACGGTATAGGCGAGCTCGGCGATGCGCTCGGCGCGCTGGTCCTCGCCGCGGGCCATGCCAAAGCCGATATTGTCGCCGATGCTGAGATGCGGGAACAGGGCGCCGTCCTGCGCCACCAGGCCAATGCCGCGGCGGTGCGCCGGCACCGCATGGCCGCCATTGGCCAGCACCTCGCCGTCGAGCACGACGCGGCCCTGGTCGGGCGCCTCGAAGCCGGCGATCAGCCGCAGCAACGTCGTCTTGCCGCAGCCGGACGGGCCGACGATCGCGGTGCGACTGCCGCTTGCGGCGCTGAGCTCGATGCCGGCAAGGGCTGCGACCGGGCCGTAGTGCTTGGTGAGGCCATTGATTTCGAGAAAGCTCATCGCCCGGCCATCCGTTTCGACTGGACATAGAGCAGCCAGGTCAGCGGCAGCGACATCGCCACCATGATGAAGGCGTAAGGGGCGGCGGAGGCATAGTCGATCTCGCCGCTATAGGACCAGAACGCCATGGCCAGCGTGCGCGTGCCGTTGGGCGCCAGCATCTGGGTGGCGGTCAGCTCGTTCATGATGCCGAGCGCGACCAGCGCCATGCCGGCCGCAGCCCCCGGCGCCGACAGGCGAATCGTTGTCGACCAAAGCGCCTTCAGCGGCGGCCGGCCAAGGCTGGCGGCGGCGCGTTCGAGCTCGACCGGCGCCTGTGCGATCGAGGCTCTGAGGCTGATCAAGGCGCGCGGCAGGAACATCAGGGCATAGGCGACCAGGATTGTGAACAGCGTCTGGTAGAGCGGCATGGCGATGCGCACGGTAATGGTGACCAAGGCCAGCGCGATGACCACGCCAGGCAGCGAACCGACAATGTAGTTGCAGCCTTCGAGCAGCCGCTGCAGCGGTCCCGGCGCGCGGATCGAGATCCAGGCCATCGGCATGGCGGCGATGGTCGCAAGCAAGGCGCCGGCCAGCGCCAGGAACAGCGTCTGGCCAAGCGCCAGGCCGATCTCGTCCAAACGCCAGACATCGGCGCCGCCGGCGACCAGCCAGCGGCCGATGGTGACGAAGGGCACGCCGATGGCGAGAAGCGTGGCGATGGCAGGCAGAGCCAGGCAGGGCAGGGTGGCGCGACCGAGCCTGGTGCGCTGCTGGCGGCGCGCGGCACCCGAGCCTACGCGGGCATAGCGTTCCTCGCCGCGCACCAGCACCTCCAGCGCGAGCAGCACGAAGCAGCAAGTCACCAGGACGCCGGCCAGCATGTTGGCGGCGGGACCGTTGAAGGTCGACTGGAACTGGTCGACGATCGCCGTGGTGAAAGTGTCGAAGCGGATGAAGACGTAGAGGCCGTATTCGGCCAGCAGATGCAGGCCGACCAGCAGCGCGCCGCCGCAAATGGCCAGTCTCAGCTGCGGCAGCACGACACGCCAAAACACCCGCCATGGTCCAAGGCCGAGTGCTGCGGCTGCGTCCTCCAAAGCAGGATCGAGCCGGCGCAGAGCCGCCGCCAGCGGCAGATAGAGGAACGGGAAATAGGCGAGAACCGAGACCAGCACGCCGGCCCACAGGCCGTGCAAGGTCGGCACCATGGTGATCCAGGCGTAGGAATGCACGAAGGCGGGGATGGCGAGCGGCGCCACCGACAGCCAAGCCCACAGGCGGGCGCCGGGCAGGTCGCTGCGCTCGGTCAGCCATGCCAGCATCACCGACAGCACGGTGGCGATCGGCACGGTGAGCGCCACCAGAAGCACGGTGTTGACCAGAAGTTCGCCGACGCGCGGCCGGAAGACCAGGGCCGAAGCAGTGTCCCAGCCGATCTGCACACCGATCCAGATGATGAACGCCAGCGGCAGCAGCGACAGCAGCGAGACAATTATGGCGGCAAGCGCGATCCAGGACATGGGCTTCCGGCGGGACCGCCCGACTGTCTGGCCTGAACGTGCGAGATCGACCGCAGTTTGCATCAGCTCGACCGCGCCACTGCCGCCGAGGCGGGGGCGCCGCAGGCGCGGCCGGAAACGCAATGTGTTGTCATGGACAATGCCATCTCGAAAACAGAGCGCTCCTGCGGAAAGTCCGGCAGGAGCGCAATCGTTGCCCTTTTAGGACGAACCCAGCCTAAAGCAAGCCGGCTGCCGTCATCAGGTCCGTCACCTTTTTGGAGTTCAGTGTCGCCGGATCGACCTTCGGCGCCTGCAGGTCGGCCAGCGGCACCAGCCTGGGATTGGACTGCGCGTCCTTGCCGATAGCGTATTCGAAGGACGTGCCGGTCTTCAGCACGTCCTGGCCGCCTTTCCCGGTCACCCATTTGAGGAACGCCTGGGCTTCCTTCGGGTGTTTGCTCGAGGCGAGCACGCCGCCGCCGGAGATCGAGACGAAAGCGCCGGGATCCTGGTTCTTGAAATAATGCAGTTCGACGTTCTTGCTGTTTTCGCCGGTCTTTGCCTGATCGCCGAAATAGTAATAGTGGTAGATGATTCCGCCTTCGATCTCGCCGGCATTGACCGCCTTCATCACCGTGCCGTTGCCCTTGTAGGCGGTGAAATTCTCCTTCATGGCCTTCAGCCAGTCGGCGGTTGCGGCTTCGCCCTTGAGCTCGAGCAGCGCGCTGACGATGGCCTGAAAATCGGCGCCGGAAGGCGAGGCTGCCCAGCGGCCTTTCCAAGCGGGATCGGCGAGATCGAGCATCGATTTGGGCAGCTTTTCGGCCGTGAGCTTGGTCTTGTTGTAGGCAAAGACGGTGCTGCGCGCCGCGACACCCACCCATTTGCCGCTGCTCGGCTGGAATTCGGCCGGGACTTGCGCCAGCGTGTCGGCGTCGACCGGCGCGAAAAGGCCCGCCGCTTCGACCAGAGTCATGGCCGGCGAGTTCTCGGTCAGGAACACGTCGGCCGGCGAAGAAGCGCCCTCGGCGACGATCTGGTTGGAGAAATCGCTGTCGCCGCCATTGCGCAGCGTGACCTTGATGCCGGTTTCCTTGGTGAAACCTTCGACCCATTCCTTGGCCAGGCTCTCATGCTGGGCGTTGTAGACGATGATGCCGGCATCCGCGGCCATCGCCGGCCCGGCGATCATGCTCACGGCCAGCGCTGTGGCCCCCGCTAGGGTGGAGAGCGTGTATCTCATGGCGTCATCCTCAATCTCGGTGGTTCTGGTTTCGCAGGCTGCACCTATCGATACCTGACAGCAGTAGTCAACATTGCTCGGCTGCTTCAATCGGTCGCCGCTCCCGCAAACTTTCGTGATTTTGCGGCACTTTGGCTTGGACATCATTTCGCCGGACACGTAACAAATCGGTGCCGAGGCGCGAAGATCGGGAGTGAACTCTTGTGAGCGGCAAGGATGAGGCCGAGCTTTCCCGGCTGATGCGGGCCGCGATCGCGGGAGATGAAAGGGCCTACGCCGACTTTTTGCACCGGATCGCCGCGCTGGTTCGCGGCTTTGCGAGGCGCAAGATCGTACAGGGCGGGGTCGATCCCGAGGATGTCGTGCAGGAAACCTTGCTGGCCATTCATGTGAAACGGCATACCTGGCGCCAGGACGCGCCGGTGTTGCCATGGATCTATGCGATAGCCCGCTTCAAGCTGATCGATGCTTTCCGGCGGCGCGGACGGCGCATCGAAATCGAGATCGACGAGATCGCCGAGACCTTTGCCGAGCCGGAAACCGAGACCGTCAGCGAACGCGACATCAACCGGGCGCTGGACGGACTGCCGGCTGCGCAGCGTTCCGTCGTTTCTTCGATCTCGGTCGACGGCCGCTCCATCGGCGAGACGGCGGCCAGGCTCGGCGTCAGCGAGACGGCGGTGCGGGTGTCGCTGCATCGCGGGCTTGCCGCGATCGCCAAGCGATTTGGGCAGGGGCGCTTCGGGCGGCAGTGACATGAGGACGGAGGATCTCATCAAGGCACTCGACGCCGACACAAGCAGCAAGGCGATGCCGCTGCGCTCGGCCTGGTTGATGGCGGCGGCAGCCGCGGCGGTGATCGCGGCTCTGGTCTTCTTTCTCACCATCGGCCCGCGTCCCGACATCATGACCGCCATGCACACGATGCGGTTCCTGGCGAAGTTCGTGTTCACCATCGTGCTCGTCGTCACCGCCTTTGGCCTGGTCCGGGCGTTGTCGACGCCGGGCGCTTCGACGGCGAGAGCCGCGGCCTGGATGCTGGCGGCGCCGCTGCTGGTGGCCGTGGCGGTGGCTCTCGAACTGTTCATGGTGCCGGAGCCGATGTGGAGCACGCGCATGGTCGGCTCCAACATGATGATCTGCATGGGCTTCATCCCGCTGATCGGCATCGGCCCGCTTGCCGTCTTCCTGTGGATGCTGCGCTATGGCGCGCCGACGCGGCCGGTGTTGGCCGGGGCGGTCGCGGGACTGCTCGCCGGCGGCCTGGCGGCGACCTTCTACGCCGCGCACTGCTTCGACGATTCGCCGCTTTTCGTCGCCACCTGGTACACGCTCGCCATCGCCGTCCTCGCCGGTCTGGGCGCGCTCGGGGGACGGTTCTTCGTGCGCTGGTGACCGGGCCGTTCAAGATCGCCCAATAATCACCGATCCTTAATCATGCCGGGAATTGTTTGCGGGTTCACCGTGTTGCCGGTGGCTCCGGCGCAACCTTTCCTTAAAATCGATCATCCAGTGTTTTTTGCAGAAATGTGTTGCGCATGGGGTGGCATGCACAGTGATGCGGCGAGAGCGAAAAAGCCTGCGGGCTGACAGTCACGTGGCTTTGGTGCTTGCGGCCGGAGGGCTTTGCGCTGCCGTGGTCGCGCTCCTGCTGTCGCGGCTCGATGTCAGCGCCGAAGTGCTGAAGCTATGCTTGCAGATATCGGTGCCGGTCGCCGCCGTGGCGCTGATTCTCGCCGCCCTGTTCATTTACCGGATACTGGACGATCGCCGGCAGATCGCCGAAAGCGAGCAGCGTTTCCGCCGCGCCATGGAGGATTCGGCGATCGGCATCGCCATTGTCGGCCTCGACGGCCGCATCCACGAAACCAACCCGGCCTTCGCCGCCATGCTCGGCTACAGCAAGCAGGAGATCGAGGCGCTGACCTTCTTTCAGATCACCCATCCCGACGATGTGCAGATCGGCCGTGAGACGATGGACGGCATGCGGGCGGGCACCGTCAACGCTTTCCACTTCGAAAAGCGCTACCTCAGGAAGGACGGCACGCCGGTATGGGCCCATCTTGCGGGCTCCGTCATTCGTGACGAGAAGAGCGGCCGCCCGCTCTACCTGGTCTCGCAGATCGAGGATATCGACGCGGGCAAGCAATCCGAGGCGCGCATAGCCGAGGCCGAAACGCGCTGGAATTTTGCCCTGGCCAGCGCCGGACAAGGCGTCTGGGACCTCGACATGCGCAAGGGTGGCACCACCTACTCCGCCACCTGGGTGAAGATGCTGGGCTATGCCGATGGCGAGCTGGACGGCGACCCCGACCGCTGGCTGGCGATGATCCACCCCGACGATCGCGAAAACGTCGCCGAAGCCGATCGTGCCCATCTGGAGGGCAGGACACCGTTCTTCGAAGCCGAGTTCCGGATGCGCCACAAGGATGGCCACTGGGTCTGGATCCTCGACCGCGGCAAGACGCTCGAACGCGACAAGGACGGACGGCTGGTCAGGGCCATCGGCAGCCTGACCGACATCACCCAGCGCAAGCAAACCGAGGAAAGCCTCATCGTATCGGCGGCAATGCTGGCCGACGAGAAGGAGCGGCTGAGGGTGACGCTGCAGTCGATCGGCGACGCCGTCATCTGCACCGATGCCGCCAACCGCATCACCTTCATGAACCCGGTCGCCGAAAAGCTCACCGGCGTTGTTGGCGCGGAGGCGCTCGGCAAGACGCTTGGCCATGTCTACTGGGCGGTGGACGAAGAAACCGGGCAAAGGATCGGCATGACGCGGCCGGCGCTCGGCAGCGCCAGCCCTGTCGACCAGAACAGTCGCGCCGTCCTCATCCGTCGCGACGACACACGCTGCAGCATCCGCCAGGTGGTGTCGCCGATCATGAACGACCGCCAAGAGTTCTGCGGTCTTGTCATTGTCTTCCAGGACTTCACCGATGCGCGCGCCTTGCAGCGCCAGCTCGCCTATGCCGCCGCGCATGATGCGCTGACCGGCCTTGCCAACCGTTCGAGCTTTATCCGCACCATGGAGGAACTGGTCGACCGGAGCCGCAAGGCCGGCACAGCCAGGCCGGCGGGCGAACATCATTTCATGTTCATCGATCTAGACCATTTCAAGCTGGTCAACGACACTGGCGGGCACGCCGCCGGCGACGCCTTGCTGAAGCGGGTTGCCGAGGCCATTCGCGGTGCGCTTGGGCCGGAGGATATCGTGGCCCGCCTCGGCGGCGACGAATTCGCGGTCATCCTGAAAGCCGGGCCGAGCGCCGGCGCCAGGATTGCCGCACGCTCGGTCATCGACGCCATCCGCGGCCTGCAGTTCAGCTGGGACGGCCGGCCGCATGCGATCGATGCCAGCATCGGGCTGGCGCCAATCCACAGCAACAGCGGTGAAGTCGACGAGATCATCGCCCGGGCCGATGCTGCCTGCTATGCGGCCAAGGCCGCCGGCCGCGGCTGTGTTTCCGTGGCGCCTGACGATACCGGGTCAAGAGGCCAAGCAGAGCCGCCGCTTGCAGCGGCGTCCTGAGGGAGCACGGAACTTTCGTTCTGGTGGTTAGCGCGTCGGAACCGGATGCTCGCCGCGATAGTCGTAGAAGCCGCGCCCGGTCTTGCGGCCGAGCCAGCCGGCCTCGACATATTTCACCAGCAGCGGGCAGGGGCGATATTTCGAATCCGACAGGCCGTCATGCAGCACCTGCATAATCGACAGGCAGGTGTCGAGGCCGATGAAATCGGCGAGCTGCAGCGGTCCCATCGGATGGTTGGCGCCGAGCCGCATGGCGGTGTCGATGGCATCGACCGAGCCGACCCCCTCGTAGAGCGTGTAGATCGCCTCGTTGATCATCGGCAACAGAATGCGGTTGACGATGAAGGCCGGAAAATCTTCAGAGACGGTGATCGTCTTGTCGAGCTGTTTCACATAGGCCTTGGCCGCCTCGAAGGTCTGATCCTCGGTAGCGATGCCGCGCACCAGTTCGACCAGCTTCATCAGCGGCACGGGGTTCATGAAATGTATGCCGATAAAACGCTCGGGACGGTCGGTCTGCGCCGCAAGCCGGGTGATCGAAATCGACGAGGTGTTGGTCGCCAGAATGGCTTCCGGGTTGAGCTGGGGACAGAGCTGCGCGTAAATCTTGCGCTTGACCGTCTCGTCCTCGGTCGCCGCCTCGATAACCAGATCGGCACCGGCGAGATCAGCCATGGTGGGGGCTGCGGAAATGCGCGCCATCGCTTCGTTACGCAGCTTTTCCTCAAGCTTGCCGGAGCCGACCTGACGGGCCATGTTGCCGCTGACCGTGGCAATGCCCTTCTCGATACGGTCGGGCGAGACGTCGTAGATCAGCACCTTAAAACCCGAAAGTGCTGATACATGCGCGATGCCGCCGCCCATCTGGCCGGCGCCGATGATGCCGATCGTCTCGATCTTGGCCATTTGCAGCGATCCCGTCGAAAAGGCCTTTGCGGCCCGCTTTTTGTGCAGTGCAAACTAAAAGGGTGGGGCAGCTTCGTCTACCCCACCCTTTCACAATTTAATACGCTTTGGCAGAGAGCGTCAAAGCGCCTTTTGCAGTTCCGGCAGGATGACGAACAGGTCGCCGACCAGGCCGTAATCGGCAACCTGGAAGATCGGCGCCTCTTCGTCCTTGTTGATGGCGACGATGACCTTCGAATCCTTCATGCCGGCAAGGTGCTGGATGGCGCCGGAAATGCCGACGGCAATATAGAGGTCCGGCGCCACGACCTTGCCGGTCTGGCCGACCTGCCAGTCATTCGGGGCGTAGCCGGCGTCGACGGCAGCGCGCGAGGCGCCGACGGCTGCACCGAGCTTGTCGGCGACCGGCAGGATGACTTCCTGGAACTTTTCCGAGGAGCCGAGCGCGCGGCCGCCCGAAATGATGATCTTGGCCGAGGTCAGCTCCGGACGGTCGGTCTCCGACAGCCTGTTCTCGACGAAGGTGGACAGGCCCGGATTGGACGCTGCCTGGATCGTCTCGACCGCGGCCGAACCGCCTTCGGGCGCGCCCTGGAAGGAAGCGGTCCGCACGGTGATCACCTTCTTGGCGTCGCTCGACTGCACCGTCTGGATGGCGTTGCCGGCATAGATCGGCCGCTTGAACGTGTCTGGTGAAACCACTTCGATGATCTCGGAGACTTGCGCGACATCGAGCAGGGCCGCCACGCGCGGCGCGACATTCTTGCCCGAAGAGGTCGCCGGTGCGATTATGGTGTCGTAGGCGCCGGCCAGCGAGACAACGAGTGCCGCGGTCGGCTCGGCGAGGCGCTCGGCCAGTTCGTCGGCCTCGGCCAGCAGCACCTTGCTCACGCCCTCGAGCTTGGCAGCGGCGTCGGCCGCGCCCTTGGCGCCTTTGCCGGCGACCAGCACATGCACGTCCGAACCGATCTGCAGCGCCGCCGAGAGCGCCTTGGCGGTCTGGTCGGAAAGGCTGGCGTTGTCGTGTTCTGCGATGAGGAGAATGGTCATTTTATCTGTTCCTTCCAGTCTCAGAGCACGCCGGCTTCGTTCTTCAGCTTGTCGACCAGTTCGGCGACGCTCTTGACCTTCACGCCCGCCTTGCGGCCGCTGGGCTCCTCGGTCTTGAGCACCTTCAGGCGCGGCTTGACGTCGGCGCCGTAATCGGCCGGGCTCTTTTCGTCGAGCGGCTTCTTCTTGGCCTTCATGATGTTGGGCAGCGAGGCATAGCGCGGCTGGTTGAGGCGAAGATCGGCGGTGATGATCGCCGGCATCTTCAGTTCCACCGTCTGCAGGCCGCCGTCGACTTCGCGCGTCACCTTGGCCTTGTCGCCGTCGATCACGACCTTGGAGGCGAAAGTGCCCTGTGCCCAGCCGAGCAGGGCGGCCAGCATCTGGCCGGTCTGGTTCGAGTCATCATCGATCGCCTGCTTGCCGAGGATCACGAGACCGGGCTGTTCGGCGTCAACGACGCCCTTCAGCACCTTGGCGACGCCGAGCGGCTCGGTCTGCTCGTCGGTCTTGACCAGGATGGCGCGGTCGGCGCCCATGGCGAGCGCGGTGCGGAGCGTTTCCTGCGCCTGCTGCGGGCCGACCGAAACGACGATGATCTCTTCGGCCTTGCCGGCTTCCTTCAGCCGGAGCGCCTCTTCCACCGCGATCTCGTCGAACGGGTTCATCGCCATCTTGACGTTGGCGAGTTCCACCGCCGAACCATCGGCCTTGACGCGAACCTTGACGTTCGCATCCACAACCCGCTTCACGGGCACAAGGATCTTCATTGTCTGTCACCTCTCCTGAGATATCCGGGCGCGCTATAGCAGCGTGCGCCTCCGCAGAGTTGTCGAAAGCCGACATTCCTGACTGAATTCCGGCCAAACGGAATCCTGGCCGGACGAATTCTGGTCTTCTGCCGCCTAGCGGTGGCGCTCTCCGTAGTTGTGGCGACGCAACACGTCAATATGCCACGGCAGCGGCCAAACCACCCAAATCGGTTCACTTGTGACCGGAAGCGCCACCCCGGCCCCAACGCGTCTCAGGTTGCACGGGAGCGGGACCGGCTGGCGCCGGCCCAGTAGAAGCGGCTGGCTGATCGGCGGGTTGCGGCTCGCCGTCGCCACCGGCGAGCAGCGGCACGCCGCGGCTGCGCATAATGAGCACCAGCACGCCACCGGCAATGATGCCGCCAATATGGCAGGCCCAGGATATCTGGTTTTCGCCGCCGGCGGCAAACATCACCACCTGGAAGCCGATCCACAGGATCAGCGGGATGAAGGCCGGGATACGCAGCGGAATCCGGGCAAAGACCAGCACCCACACTTTCACCCGGGGGTAGAGGACCAGATAGGCGGCGACGACGCCGGCAATGGCGCCGGAGGCGCCGATCAGCGGAACCTCCGAACTCCAGGCGACGAGCCCCTGGAAGAAGGCGCCGGCGATGGCGCAAAGCAGGTAGAAGATGAGGTAGCGGATGTGGCCGAGTGCGTCCTCGACATTATCGCCGAACACCCACAGGAACAGCATGTTGCCGCCGAGATGAAAGATATCGGCATGCAGGAAGGCATAGGTGAGGTAACTCAGGCTCTCCGGAATGACGACGAATTGGGGCGAGAGTTCTGCCGTATCGTGGACAACGGAAGGAATAAAGCCGAGGCCGAGCACGGCGGCATTGTTGAAATTTTCGCCGCCGATCGTGGTGATGAGAAAGACCAACGCGTTGGCCGCGATCAGGCCGATCGTCACATATTGCAGCCGGATGTGGCGCAACCTGTTGGAGTCGTAAAGCGGGATGAACATGCCCCAAGCCCTTTCCCGCCTTCGAGAAAATTCAGCGGTTCTTGCCGGGCACCCATAACACGTCGGCATTTCCGTTGTCATTGACCGCACGGGCGGCGACGAACAGAAAGTCGGAGACGCGGTTTATGTATTTCAGCCCCTCGCGATTGACATGTTCGGCCGGGTCCTGCGCCAGCGCCACCATGATCCGCTCGGCCCGTCGCGCCACGGTGCGGGCAAGATGAAGTGCTGCCGCCGCCGGCGTGCCGCCATTGAGCACGAAGGATTTGAGCGGCTGCAGATCCTTGTTGAGAAGGTCGATATCCTTTTCGACGCGGTCGGTCTGCGAGGCGATGATGCGCAGCGGCTCGTAGCCCAGCGGCTTGCCGTCGTCGGGCACGGCGAGATCGGCGCCGAGGTCGAACAAATCGTTCTGGATGCGGGACAGCATGGCGTCGATGGCGGGATAACTTGCCGCTGTGTGCAGGCGGGCGATGCCGATGCAGGCATTGGCTTCATCGACGGTGCCGTAGGCATCGACGCGCAGGTCGGATTTCAGCCTGCGTTCACCGGTGCCGAGGCCAGTGGTGCCGTCATCGCCGGTGCGGGTGTAGATCTTGTTGAGCTTGACCACGTCGCCTCCCGAACGGCCGTCACTTGCGGGTGAAATACACCACCAGCAGGATCAGTGCCAACGCCAGCGCCTGCAGCAGCACGCGTGCCTGCATCAGCTTGTTCGAGCTCACACCGGAGCCGCCGCGCATCATGTTGATGAGGCCGCGGACAAGCACGATCACCACGGCGACCATGACGAGGACGAGGAGGACTTTGATGACGGTTGCCATGATCTGTTCCCAGTTCTGTTGCGATCAGGCGCGTCCGGCCAGAACGCGGTAGAGCATCGATGCCGGCAGGATGCGCTTGAGCATCACGCCAATCCTGGCCGGCACTGTTACCACATAGTGCGGGCGCGGGCGCCGCGACAGAAGTGCATGGCGCAAGGCCGCATAGACCACCTCCGGCCCCTTTTTCAGCCGTGATGAGCTGCCGCCGGCCCGAAGCCGCGCCAGCTGCGTGGCATAGGCGACGTGGTGGACGGAATTCTCGTGGTCGATGTTTTTCAGGAACCAGAACAGCCCGTTGCTGGCGATTTTCGAGGTCACCGGCCCCGGTTCGATCAGCGAGACATGGATGCCGCTGCCCCTGAGTTCCTGCTGCATGCACAGCATCAGGCCTTCGAGCGCGTGCTTGGAGGCTGAGTAGGCGCCGCGAAAAGGCACCGGCGCTAGCCCAAGGATCGAGGAACAATGAACGAGGCGGCCATGTCCCTGGCGACGCATTACCGGTACGATGCGTCGGGTGAGGTCGTGCCAGCCGAAGAAATTGGCCTCGAACTGCTCGCGCAATGCCGCAACCGGCAGGTCTTCCACGGCGCCGGGCTGTGCATGGGCGCCGTTGTTGAACAGGGCGTCGAGGCGTCCGCCTGTCCGCTCCAGCACCGATGCCGCAAGTGCTGCGATGGAATCCGGCTCACGGTAGTCGAGATAAAAGGCCTCGATGCCGTCGGCTTCAAGTGCGGCTATGTCATCCGGCTTGCGCGCCGTTGCAAACACGCGCCAGCCATCCGCCTTCAGTGCACGGGCGCAGTGGGCGCCTATCCCGGACGAGGCGCCGGTGACGATGATGGTGCGCAACTCTTTGGCAGGCGGCATCGTGGTTTGAGCAAGGGTTGCCATTTGCCACAATCCCTTCCCATATTCGCGGCGTCGAGACAATCGAAGGGAACGCGGCTCTTGATGCGGAATATCGTCGTGCTGCGCCGCGTGCTCTATGACGCGCTTGGCCATTTCAACACCGATGACGGCTGGGCCATGGCCAGCCATCTGGCGATCACTTCGCTCATGGCGCTGTTCCCGTTCCTGATCTTCGCCACCACGCTGGCGAGCTTCCTCGGTGCGCAGGCGTTCGCCGATACTGCCGTGCACCTGGTCTTCGACACCTGGCCCGAACAGATCGCCAAGCCTATCGCGCGCGAGGTGCTCAACGTGCTGACCGTGCGGCGCACCGATCTTTTGACCTACGGCGTGCTGCTGGCGGCCTATTTCGCCTCCAACGGCATCGAGGCGCTGCGCACCTCGCTCAACCGCGCCTACCGCGTCGCCGAAACGCGCGGCATCATCTACCGCCGGGTGCAGAGCATTTTCTTCGTGCTGATCGCGACGGCCGGTTTCCTGGCGATCAGCGTGCTCCTGGTCTTTGCGCCTTTGCTGGCGCGGCTGGCGGAAGCTCATTTCGAGTGGATCAAACCCTATACGGGCACGATCACGCTGTGGCGCTACGTCATCGCCTCAACCGTCATCATTGGTGGCTTGTTTGCCGTCCACTACTGGCTGCCGGCGGGCAAGCGCCGCTTTGTCTCGCTGGTGCCTGGCATCATCTTCACTCTGGCTGCGTGGCTTGTCGGCTCGACGATGTTCGCGACCTACCTCGACCATTTCTCGTCCTATGTGACGACCTATGCCGGCCTCGCCTCGATCATGATCGCCGTGGTTTTCCTCTATATGCTGTCGGCGATCTTCATCCTCGGCGGCGAACTCAATGCGGCGATCAGCCGCTTTCTCGAAGCGCGCGCACGGGTCGGCAGCTAGGTTTTGGCTGGCCGAGCCGTGGCCAGCCCGACGCCGAGCGTCGCGATTGCCATGCCGACGATCTGCACGAGGCTGAGCTGTTCGCCGAACAGCGCCCAGGCGATGACAGCGGTGACGGCCGGCACCAGGTAGAACAGCGACGCGACCTTCGACATCTCGCCGTCGCGGATCATCACCATCAGCAGGAAGATGGCGCCGATCGACAGCACCAGGACCAGCCAGGCCATGGCGAAGATCAGTTCGCCGTTGATGATCACCGTGTGGGTCTCCAGTGCCAGCGAAGCCAGGATCATCAGCGAGCCGCCGCCGATATATTGCCACATCGTCGCCGCCACCAGGTCGCCACCCGAGGCATAGCGCTTCTGCCAGATGGTCCCGGCGCTCATGCCCAGCACCGAGACCAGCGACGCCGTCAGGGTTTCGGGCGTAACGCCGCCGCCGAGAGCGCCGAGCTTCGGCCACAGCACGATGATCACTCCCACAAGGCCGACGGCAAGGCCGGCCCAGTGGCGCGGCAGGATGTCCTCGCCGAGGAACCGGCCGGCAAGCACGGCGGTGATCAGCGGTTGCAGGCCGACGATCAGCGCCGAAAGCCCGGCGGGCATGCCCCTGTGGATCGCCCAGAACACGGCGCCGAGATAGATGCCATGCATGAGGATGCCGGCGACCGTGGCGTGAAGCGCTTCTGCCCTTGTGGCTCGCTTCGAGCCAAGCACGAGCATCAGCCCGGCAAGCAGCAAGGCGGCGATGACAAAGCGGGCTGCCAGAAAGGTGAAGGGCTCCGCCCAGGGCATGGCGTAGCGCGCGCCGATGAAACCTGTCGCCCACAGGACGACAAACGAGGCGGGGATGAACCGCTTGAGACTGTGCATTTCGGGGAAGCCGTTTCCGGTGGAGAGGTCCGATTCGGTGAAGAGACAAATACGGCAATTGCTCTAATGCGGTTCAATCCGGCAAGCAAAGTGAAACAATTGGTACATAAGCTCATCCTGATGTAGGAGGTGGCCGAATTCAAAGGGCGGCGTCAGGGCAATCGACTTCTGTCGATCGATCCGGCGACATGGCGTTTTGGCTTCGACAGGGAGCGCGCATGCTGTTGCATCTCGATACAAGCTGGCTGTTGATGACGGTGGCCAGTGTGGCCGTGTTCGGCTTCTTCTTCGGCTCAGCGCTCGACGCCATCATGCAGGAGGACGGTTTTGGGTCGACCGGCAACACGCTGCTGTTCACGCTCGGCTTTTTCGCCGCGGTCATGGCCGCGAACGAACATGGCATCGTCCTGAGAGATCTGAAGCTCGCGGTTGCCTGGGGACTGGGCGGCGCCTTCGCGTTTATCGGCGCGTTGGCGCTGCTCAAGGCGGGGCTGGCCCGGCTTTAGTCATAGCCCGGCCAGCCGCCTGACTTCGTCCGGCGACATGCCTGCCTGCCTCAGCGCGGCAAGGCCGGTATCAGCAAAACTCTTCGACAGTTTGCGCCCATCCGGACCGAGTATGAGACGGTGGTGGAAATACTGCGGCTGGCCGAGGCCGAGCAATTCCTGCAGCAGGCGCTGGATGCCGGTCGCGGAATAGAGGTCGCGGCCACGCACGACATGGCTGACGCCTTGCAGAGCGTCGTCGACGACGACGGCCAGGTGATAGCTGGTCGGGATGTCGCGGCGCGCCAGAATGACGTCGCCCCAGTCCTGCGGACGCGCCTCGACACGCTGCGTCGCCGAAAGCGTCTCGTTGGTGAATTCGCGCCAGGACAAATCCGTGCCGACGCGCGCCAGCGCTGCATCAATGTCGAGGCGCCAGGCGAAGGGCGCATTTTCGGCGATGCGGCGGTTGCGTTCGCTGACCGGCAGCGCCTTGTCGGCGGCGGGATAAAGCGGCACGCCGTCCGGGTCGCGCGGCCAGCCGCGGCCGCGCTTTTCGCTGTCGGCGATGAAGGCCCTGATCTCGCCACGGCTCATAAAGGCAGGGTAGACGAGTTCTTCGCGGACCAGCCGGTCGAGCACGGCCTGATAGTCGGAGAAATGCTCGGCCTGGCGCCGCACCGGCTGTTCCCATTCGAGACCTAACCATTCGAGGTCGCGAAAGATGCCGGCCTCGAATTCAGGCGTGCAGCGGATCGTGTCGATGTCCTCGATGCGCAGCAGCAGGCGGCCGCCGGCCGCACGCGCCAGTTGCTGGTTGAGCAGTGCCGAATAGGCATGGCCGAGATGCAGTTCGCCATTCGGGCTCGGCGCGAAGCGGAATGTCAGGAGCGTCATCTCACAAGCGGCAATCGGGTTGTGCAGCGGTTTTGCCAATTGCTACCGTGAGGTCGGTTCAGGAACAAGAAAACATGCAACGCATCGCGACACTGGACGATATTGCGCGCGGGCTGGATGCGCTTTGCGCAATCGATCCGCGCCTGGAAAAGGTGCGCGGCATGGCCGGCGAGGTGCCGCTGCGGCTGTCGGAGCCCGGCTTTCGAAGCCTGGCCTCCATTATCGTTTCGCAACAAGTATCCCGTGCGAGCGCCGATGCCATTTTCGGCCGGCTGGTGAAACTGGTCGATCCGCTAACGCCGCAGGCGATCCTTGCCGCCGGCGAGGACATGTTTCGTGAGTCTGGGCTGTCGCGGCCGAAGCAGCGCGGTCTGATCGCGGTTGCGCAGGCCGTGGTTGAGGGGCTCGACCTGCATCACCTCTGTTCGCTCGACGCCGAAGAGGCGATCGCGGCTATGATCGCGGTGCCGGGCATCGGCCCGTGGACGGCGGAAGTCTATCTCCTGTTTGCCGCCGGCCACCCCGATATTTTCCCCGCGCGCGACGTCGCGCTGCAGAGCGCGGTTGGCCACGCGCTCGGCATCGAGCCGCGTCCGCCGGAGAAAACGCTGATCGCCCTGGCCGAATCATGGAGCCCGTGGCGAGGTGTCGCATCGCGGCTTTTCTGGTCCTATTATCGCGAAACCAGGGGCCGGGACGCAGCACCTCCGGCCTGAAACCGTAAAAAAGCATGAAAATCCTGCATTTTTGCCGCTTTTGGCTGATGACAATCCGCTTCACATCCCTGTCATGTCGGGCTTACAGTATCCGCGCCGATCGGTTCTAGAACGAGGAGGTCAACAAGTGACGGTTGCCGTATCTCCGGATGGGCTTCCTGCGCTGGTGCTGAATGCGGATTACCGTCCGCTCAGCTATTACCCCTTGTCGCTCTGGTCCTGGCAGGACGCCATCAAGGCGGTGTTCCTCGACCGGGTCAACATCGTCGCCGAATACGAGCATGCGGTGTCTTCGCCGACCTTTTCGATGAAGCTGCCCAGCGTCGTCAGCCTGAAGGCCTATGTGAAGCCGTCGAGGCACCCGGCATTCACCCGCTTCAACGTGTTCCTGCGCGACCGCTTCCAGTGCCAGTATTGCGGCACGCCCGAGGATCTGACCTTCGACCACGTCATCCCGCGCCATCGCGGCGGGGCGACGACGTGGGAGAATGTCGTGGCCGCCTGTTCACCCTGCAATCTGAGGAAGGGTGGCATGATGCCGGCGCACGCCAAGATGTGGCCGCTGCAGAAGCCCTACCAGCCGACCGTGCACGACCTGCACAACAATGGCCGGCTGTTCCCGCCCAACCATCTGCATGAAAGCTGGATGGATTATCTCTACTGGGATGTGGAGTTGGAGCCGTAGGGATTGGCCCGATCGGCCTTGCCAGGGCAATCGCCGATGTCAGGTGCTGCCCCTCATCCGGCTGCCGCCACCTTCTCCCCGTATTGTGACGGGGAGAAGGGAATTGGCTGCAAATCTGGCGCCCTTTTTTCAGCGTTCGGGATTGGCGAAACCATCGATGACTGCGTCTTTCTCCCCGTCACTACACGGGGAGAAATGCCCGGCAGGGCAATGAGGGGCGGTGCCAACATTTAGAGACTGGCCGCATGGCGCGACCTCGCACTTGATTAGTCGCGCGCCAGCGCGCCGCGGAAGGCGATGGCGGCGAGGATGAAGCTGGCGATGGCGTTCCAGCCGGCCAGCGACAGGCCGAGGATACGAAGGGCTGCCTTGTCGCAGGATGGCGGCACGAATTTGTCGAGCGCGTCGAGCACGCCCTTGCCGCCGGTGTCGACCGGGCCGGCGCCGGCCGTGCAATCGGCCGGGCCCTGCCACCAGGCCCATTCGACGCCCGAATGATAGACGCCGAGATAGAGGCCATAGAGCATCAGCAGGCCGCCGACGGCAAGCAGGCCGCGCGTCAGCCATGCGGGCGCGCTAAGCATCGAGGCAATCACCGCCAGCAGCATCAGCGGGGCGCCGATATAATAGGGCGTGCGCTGCTCCAGGCACAGATGGCAGGGGATGTAGCCGCCTATGTGCTGGAAGGCGAGCGCGGAGCCGACCGTGGCGGCCATGGCGACGGCGAGAAACAAAGCGGTGCGCGTCCGCTGGCGTCCGGTATCGGCTGTCATCGTGGCTGTCATGTTTCGTCCGTTGAATTCGCCGTCCGCCGGCATAGTCCTGACCCACCGCCCGCCTTGGGCGGTCAGAAGGCGTATTTGACGACGATATAGAGCAAAATCAGGGCGGCGGCGCCGACGCCGACGATCAATCCCAAACGCTTCTCGATGAATTCCTTGATCTCCTCGCCATAGCGGCGCAGCAGCCAGGCAAGGAGCAGGAAACGAGCGCCACGCGCCAGGATGGCGGAGACGATGAAGACGACAAGATTGACGTGGAGGGCGCCTGCCAGAATGGTGACCACCTTGATCGGCGGCAGGTGGGCGGCACCCGATGTGACGAGCAGCACCAGCATCAGCCCGGTGCCGGCCGACTGCCACCTCTCGAACGCGTCAAGGCCGCCAAAGTGCTCCAGCATCGGCCGTGCTATCGTGTCGTAGGCATAGTAGCCGATCAGCCAGCCGGCAATGCCGCCCAGCACGGACGCAACGGTGGCGGTCAGCGCGTAGCGATAGGCGCGTTCGGGCCGCGCCAACGCCATGGGCAGGTACAAGACGTCGGCAGGTATGAAAAACACCGAGCTTTCGACGAAGGCGATGAAGGCCAGCCACCATTCGGCGGATTTGCGGGCCGCCAGCGACAAGGTCCAGTCGTAAAGTCCGCGAAGCATCGGCTCTCCTGGATGCAGGTTGCCCAGACGCAACGCGCTTTGATGCGCGTCTGTCTAGAAAGATTTTCCGCGCCGCACAATGGCAGGAGCGTCATGAAACAGAAAGGCGGGCTTTTGCCGCAAGCAGGGCACGGCGGCGCATTTGGCCAGTTGACGAACAGGCCTCCAACCGTATAGTCCGCGCCCATCCAGGCCTTTGGGCCTGAGCCCCTATGGCGGAATTGGTAGACGCGCTCGACTCAAAATCGAGTTCCGCAAGGAGTGCTGGTTCGATTCCGGCTAGGGGCACCATTTTTTATCTCACGCCAGTTCGCTTCGCTCACGGGCTCCGATGGGGCGGCCTGACCGGCCGACGGGCGGTCGCCCTTGCGAACCCTCCGGGGTTCGAACAGTGCCTCGAACACAGAGCCAACCGCGGCTGCTGAGGATGACAGCGATAGCGCCAATCAGCGGCGGCCGGTAGCCCCGCTCTACGTGCTCTCAGGCCGCCGCACGGTGTTCTTCACGGGCAGCTTCCCACACTTCGCGGGCCGCGCCGGCGTTCATGACCGCGATCCCCAATCCCACCGCCAAATCGGGCCACGCGGAATGCCAGAGCAAGGCCGTGACCAACCCTGCGGCAATAATGGCGATGTTGGCCAAGGCGTCGTTGCGGGCCGACAGGAAGGCCGCCTTTGTGAGGCTGCCGCCACGATGCCGGTGCGCGGCCAGCATGTAGGCACAGGACAGGTTGACGGCGAGAGCGCCAAGTCCCGCCAAGGTCAAGGCGATAGGCTGCGGCGGCACCGGCACGTTGAACTTTTCCCAAGCCGTCCAGAGCGTTGCCAGACCCGGCATGAGAAGGATGAGCGCCAATGCCATCCCCACCCGCGCACGGGAGCGCGCAGACCAGCCAAGTGCGAGCACAGCGAACTCGATCCCGAAATAGGCAAGATTGAGAAGCGCGACGATGAGGACGATGCGGCGGAGGTTCATCTTCTGGCGGTATCCGAAACCAGTGTGTGGAGCTACAGCTTCGCGGTGTCCAAGGAAAGCCCCTGCTCGTTCCGGGCCGACGAGCGGTCGCCCTTTGCGACCTCTTGCGTTCGAGCGCGCCTCGAACGCGGACTTAGCGCATATTTCCCGTATGGCCTTGGGAATACCGTCCCGGTTGCGGCCACACCGTCAGGCCGTGCGGCTCTGAGCCAACCCGAAACTTGGTCACGGCGCCTGTTGTCGTGTCGATCATGTAGGCGGCACTGTCGAAGCGGCCGGACAGCCATAGTTGTTTGCCGTCGGCGCTGACATTGCCCATGTCGGGGCTGCCGCCGCCAGGGATCGGCCAAAGTGCTACGACCGCGCGGGTGGCGAAGTCGATCACGCTCACGCTGCCCGGTCCCTTTGCCTTGCCCTGCTCCATCTTGTGCGAGCCCCGGTTCGAGACATAGAGCCGCTTGCCGTCGCGGCTGACGACGAAGCCATGGGCGCCGATGCCGGTCGGGATGAAGCCGATCTCCTTGAAACTGTCGCCATCGACGAGGAACACGCCGTCATTCATCATGTCGGCGACGTAAAAAACCTTGCCGTCGGGCGAGAGGCGGATGTCCTGCGGCATGCCCATTTTCGAGAAGTCGAGATGGCCAAGCACCTTCTGGTTCTTCAGGTCGATCTTGGCCAATCCGCCATTGCCGTATTCGCAGGTGAAGATCGCGTAGGCCCCGTCGACCGAGAATTCGGCGTGGTTGATGCCGGGGCAAGTGGGCGTCGGCAGGCTCGACATTAGCGCCATGGTGTGAGGATCGCGGAAATCGAGCCGCTCCAAGGCTTCGTCGACGACGATGGCCGCGCCCGGCATGAAATACAAATTATAGGGATCGTCCACGGCGATCTGCGGGCCGGGCTTGCCGGTCATCGGGTCGATCGGCGTCAGGCTGCCGTTCTTGCCGGTGCCATTGTTGGCGACCCAGAGCGTCTTCAGGTCCCAGGACGGCACGACGTGCTGCGGTTTGCTGCCGACCGGGAACCTGTCGACTTCCTTGAGTGTCATGGTGTCGATCACCGTGACGCTGTTGGAGGAGCGGTTCGGCACATAGACGCGCGGCAGTGCACCCAGCGTGGCCGGGCTGAGATGGCTGGCGGCGGTGTGGCTGTAGATGTTGATGGACGGCGCGGGCTCGCTGCAATCCTCGGGACAGCTATCGGCCCAGGCGCGGACAGGCAGCAGCGCAAGCAGCAAAAAGGCCGCACGGGGACCGGCGTGACGCAAAAAGGTTCTGATCATCAGGATGGCTTGTCGTGAAGGCCGGCCGAAATTGCCGCCGGAGCCATAGCTGGTGTCTTGCCGTTGATCCAGTGGCTATCGCCGTCCCAGCAAACTCTTCACGCGGTTGCGCAGCAGGCGGGCCATGTTGCGGGTCTCGCGGTAGAGATGCAGCTGCGAGGCGGCCTGGCGGGCGAGGCGGTCGGCATCCGGCGTCAGCCCGATCACCAGCGAGCCCATCGGCTTGCGCTCGCTCCACAGCCGGCTCATCACCGGGTGGTCGGGCACGGCGCAGGAATCGGTCATCATGATGTTGGGGTCGTCGAGATGCTGCCTGGTCACCTCGATCATCAGCAGCGTGCCCGGCGAATAGGTCGCCAGCGTCTCGTCATAGGCGGTCTTCCAGGTGTAGGCGACGCCGGCCTCGACGAAGACGACCAGGCAGGCGATTGTGCGGCCGTCCAGCGTCAGCGAATGGATGCGGCACATGTCGTGCTCGGCCAGCCGGTGCACGGCCTCGCGGGCAAAGGCGGCGCGGTAGCGGTCGATGGCCATGGCGGTGCGCTCGCGGCCCTTCCAGCCGGCGGCTTCCAGCGTCAGGAAGCTTTCGATGGCGTGGCGGATTTCGTCCGGTCCCCGCGCCACGATATGTTCCAGCCTGCCGAGATCCCCCAGGCGCCGCTTCAGGCGGCGGAATTCGCGGTAGTGGTGCGCGCGCAGCGATGCCTTCAGATACGCCTCGCCGTCGAGCGTACTTTCGAGCACCGGCCGGTCCGCCTTGCCGGTGGTGACCATTGTCAGGCCGCGCGTCTCGGCAACGGTGGCCAGCACGCTGGCCAACGGGCCGTCGAGGCGCATGTCGGGCAGCACGAAGACCTTCGGCAGCTTGAGATGCGGCCGCGACAGCATGCCGAAGAAATCCTCGACGACGCCGATCGGGTCGTCGTGGTCGACCAGCGGTGTGCCGATCGGGCCGAACGGGCTCGACCAGGTGCGCATCACCGGAACGCCGAGCGGCACGGCCGGCCTTTCGACCGAGAACGGCACCAGCAGGCGCAGCCGGTTGCGGTATTCGTCGCCGTCGCGGATCACCGCCAGCTTGACCTCGCGATCTTCCAGCCGGGGCATGGCCGGCGCCAGAAAGCGCGGGTTGAAGAAAACGTTGGGCTCGATCGTGCGGGTGCACAGATAGTCGAGTTCCTCGACCAGTTCGAAGCCGGCCGAAGCCGGATAGATCGCCAGCTTGCGCAGCGGCCGGTTGTTGGCGAGGATCTCAAGATGCGCCGGATCGGCGTCGCGCGCCAGGCCGGCAAGGCCGGACACCATGGCGCCGGCCGGACCGCCGCTGGTTTCCTCGATCAGCGGGATGGCGGCCATCAGGCGGCTCCCTCGGCAGCGGGCACGAAGATCAGCATGACGATGCCGAGCTTGCGCCAGACGGTGAAGGACAGGGCGCTGGCCTCGAAGACCATGGCGAGGCTGGTGGCGATCGCCGCCCCCCACAGGCCAAAGAGCGGGATCAGCACCACGTTGAGGCCGATGTTGAAGGCCAGCGTCATGGCATAGACGGCGGCGCAGATGTTCTGGTTGCCGCTCATCGTCAACAGGCTTTCGCACGGGCCGACGGCGGCGCGCGCCACGACGCCGAACACCAGCAGGAACAGCAGCGGATAGCCGGCGGTGAATTCGGGGCCGAACAGCACCAGCATCGGTTCGCCGAGCGCCAGCACCAGCAGCGCCATCAGCAGCGACGGCCAGAACGTCCATGACACCGTCTCGCGGGCGAAGGCGGCGAGCTTTTCCGGTTCGCCATGGGTGAACTGCGCATAGCGCTGGGCAACGCCGGCCTTGACGGAGAAATAGACGAAATGCACCAGCGCCAGCGTCTTGACGGTGGCGAAATAGACGGCGACGTCATTGGGCTGGAGATAGGCGCCGACCATCAGCACGTCGGCGTTGGTGAGCAGGAAGAAGAAGCTCTCGACCAGGAAGATCGGCAGCGAGACGATGAACCACTCGCCGAAATGCACCTTCATCGGCCCGGGCGGGATATTCCTGCCCATGCGCGTGGTCACGCCGATGAGCTGGCCGAGCGTGGTGGCGTAGGTGGCGGCGATCGAGGCGAAGATCGCTGTCCTGGCGTCGGGCGCATAGCCCAGCGCCAGCATCAGCGCCATCAGCGCCAGGATCAGCACCGGCCGCACCAGATAGGTCGGCGACAGCGCAAACAACGCCCAGGAATTGGCGCGTGACTGGCCTTGCAGCAGGTCGCCCATGGCGATCATCGGCAGGCAGAACAGGCCGAGGATGAAGGGCATCACATAGTAGCTCTCGATCCAGTTCGCGCACAGCCAGACGCCCAGTGCGCCAAGTCCGGCGATCGCGGTCGAGGCAATCAGCACGAACAGGCGGCTGGCGACCACGATGCCGCGCAGCTCGGCCATCATGTTGCGTTCGCGGTATTCGGGGATGAAGCGGATGACCGAGGTGTGGAAGCCGAGGCAAGCAAGGTTGCCGACGATGACCATCGTCACCCAGACGAGGACGAAGATGCCGTATTCGAACGAGCCCATCCAGCGCGCCATCAGCACCTGGCTGATGAAGGCGATGACGGCGCTGACGATGCGGATGGCAAAGGCGATCAGCGACATGCGACCGGCTTCGCCGCGCTCGTCGGCGGTGAACAGCACCGCATCGATGCGGCCAAGCAGAGGCCCCATGCGCAGCGCCAAGCGCTGCGGCAAGAACCGCCCGGCCGTCGTCGCCGCGGAAAAGCGCACCCCGATGTCTCTCCGTTTTCCGCCTCTTTTCAAGGTTTCGATGTAGCGGAGACACATTAAGAAAGGGTGGGCGGAGAGGCGGTCCGCCGGAGCGGACGAAAGGCCAACGATTTCTTGTCGACGCTTGCTTAGAACATCAGTTACGGGTTCATTGCTAGAATAGGGGGAGCGCATGGACATTCGTTTCGATAGGTATTTGAAGGCGCTGGCGGCCAACTACCGCGATGGCGGAACGGAACATACCGGGCGAGCCGCGCTTGAAAACTTTCTTAATACATTCGCTGTGGACGCGATGGCGCCCGGCATTGAAGTGCAACACGAGCCGAAACGAGACGCCGACAAGGGCTCACCAGATTTCAAAGTGAAGCGGCAAGGCATGATCCTTGGATATGTCGAGGTGAAAGAGATTGGCGCAAACCTGGACAAGATTTTGAAGTCCGACCAAATCGTCAAGTATCGCAAGCTATCGGACAATATCGTCGTCACCGACTATTTCCATTTCATCCGCATTGACGGTGCCGGCAAGATACTAGACCGCCAGTCGCTGGCCTTTCCTAACGACATCGAAAGCCGCACGATCCAAGTTAACCCGGACAAGGCCGAAGCGGTGTCAAAGCTGCTCGCGGCATTCTTCTCCTCTCCCCCGCAGGGTTTGCAAAGGGCACAGCAACTGGCGGTCGCTCTAGCGACCCGATCGAAGCTGCTTCGCGACTACCTGACAGAGGAACTGGTTCGACAGACAAAAGTGCACAAAGAAGGGAGACTACATGGACTCTACGACGTTTTTCGCGAGCAGGTCTTCCATGAGCTAACAGTTACCGAGTTCGCCGACGCGTTCGCGCAGATGCTTGCTTACGGTCTCTTTCTCGCAAAGTTGAACGCGAGCGACGACGAAATCATCCGGCTCGACAACGTGCGCCGCTTCATTCCCGGATCTTTTCGACTGATCCGCGAACTAGTCCGATTCTTGGAGGAGATGCAGGAGACCGAATATGATGAGGCGAAATGGGTGGTCGACGAGATTCTATCGATCGTCAACGGCCTCGCCATAGCTAACATTCGCGAAGACCTGTCGTTCCGCCAGCGCAAGGCGATCAGTCGCAAGATCCGTGCCGGGGACGAAGAAGAGCACCGGCTCTTCGAGCGCGATCCGTTCATCTATTTCTATGAAGACTTTCTGAGAGCCTATGACAAGGAGACACGCAAGGCACGTGGCGTTTACTATACGCCACCACCGGTGGTTAACTTCATTGTGCGGGCTGTAGACGACATCCTAAAAAATCAGTTTCAAATCGCCGACGGACTTGCCGACCACAAGAAGGTGACGGTGTTAGATTTTGCGGCAGGAACGGGCACTTTCCTGCTCGAAGTGATGCAACGCATCTTCGACAACATAGGCGGGCCGGAGACAGGCAAGGCGGATGCTGTGGTGCGCGAGCACATGCTCAAGAATCTCTACGGATTTGAGTACCTAATCGCGCCCTATACGATCGCCCATTTGAAGCTTTCGCAGTATCTCAAGGACAAAGGCCATCCGCTGACAGAAAATGAACGGCTACAGGTGTTCTTAACCAACACGTTGGAGCCTGTTGAGCCGCAAAAAAGCGCCTTCTTACCGGAGCTGTCGAACGAGGTGAGGGAAGCGCAGACCGTTAAGGAGAAGCCGATCCTCGTGATCCTTGGCAACCCGCCTTATGCAGGCCATTCAAAGAATAAGGGAAAGTGGATCACAACTGCTATTGACGGCTATAAATACACCTTCGGTCGTCCGCGTCCGTCTCCGTTTGCACACGACGGAAATCCGGTCTTTAGTGATGTGAAAAAGCCGCTGGGGGAAAAGAATCCGAAATGGCTGAATGACGACTATGTCAAATTCATTCGGTTTGCTCAGTTGAAAATGGACGAGGTCGAAGAAGGGGTCGTCGGAATTATCACCAATCACTCATGGTTGGACAGCAAGGGGTATGGCATACGGACATCTGGGGAAGCCGGCTGTCCAAATATCAGGAGTGTGCCGAGGCAGAGATCTCCACGATCGAATGGTCGCGACCTAAACCGTTCTCTCCCTACTTCATGCTCTCAGCGGTCGACTGGACTGGATGGGAAGAATACGGGCAATGGTGGCAGATCGCGGATAGCCTGAGCGCTGCATCCGATAAAAGGCAAATCTTCTCTGCGAATGTGCTAGGATTTCAAACTCATAGGGACCATTTCGCCGTGGCGTTTGATCGCCAAGAGATGCTGTCTCGCGTCCGAGATATGTGCGACACAAGCAAATCAGATCAGGTTCTCAGGGATCTGTATTTCCTCAAAGACAACCGGGACTGGCAGCTCAAAAACGCACGCGAATCATTACAGAAAGCGGAAAATCCGGAACGTCCCATCATCGATTGCGCCTTTCGACCCTTTGATGACCGACCATGTTATTTTGGTCCAGAGTTCATGGACTATCCCCGAAGGGAACTGCTCGACCATGTGGCTTGGCAGCAAAATCTTCAATTGCTGGTTTCTCGTCAAATTGGAACCGGCAGCTGGCGACACTCGCTCGTCGTCGAAACGCCCGCGAATGATTGCACCGTCTCGGATGCCTCAAGCGAGGCGAACTACGCGTTTCCGCTATGGCTGTATGATGTAACTGGAACCAAGTCAGAGAACCTCTCCCCCGATTTCCGCGCTTTCCTCGACAGGGGGTACGACCACCACTATTCGCCGGAAGAAATTCTCGGCTACATCTATGCGGTTCTGCACGCGCCAGCTTACCGGTCGCATTATGCTGCGTTTCTTCGCATTGATTTCCCACGCATTCCTTTTGCCGAGAAGGCAAAAGATTTCGAGGTGCTGTCTCTGCTTGGGTGGGCCTTGGTGCAGGCACATCTGCTTCATGATCTGCCTCGGCGGAGCCTAGCAAACTATCACGGCAAAGGGGCTAACGAGGTTGAGCATGTGCGTTGGTCGGCGGAAGATGAGCGCATTTCAATTAATAAAACACAGAGTTTTGCGCCTGTGCCGGAGGCGGTGTGGAATTTCCATATTGGCGGCTATCAAGTGATCGACAAATATCTGAAATCGCGCAAAGAGCGAATGCTATCACTCGACGAAATCAACCAAGTCGGGCGTATCGCCGACGCGTTGGCCTTCACGAATGAGCAGATAGCGCGCATTGATACTGCTTATGCACAGGCTTTTCCCAACCGGGGATAAGCTGGCGACGCCACTCGCATCGTCCACCAAGCTTTGTCATGATCGGGGTGATTCGAGGCGCCATGACAAAGCAAAGCGAACCTGACCTATTCGGTAATGTCGACTCGCAGGGCGACCTGTTCGGGACCGAACTCACGCAGCCCGTGTGGCAGCCCGATCCGGATAAAGTGCGGCGGCGACTAGAGCGCATTCTTGCCGAAGCGAGGGCGGCAAAGTCGATGCCTTGGGATTGGTCCAAGCAGAGCCTCTACCGGACAATCTTTCCACAGATGGCCGGGCTGCTGTCTGACGAGGAGGCAGCGCAGTACTGCTTCCAGTTTGACCAGGAATGGGAACGGCTCAAGGCAGCTTAGGAAATATTGATACGCTGGGCCGGACAGTGCCCTCCTCTGGCCTACCGACCATCTCCCCCCAGGTGGGGAGTGGGCAATAACAAAGCCCGGCTGGCAGCCGGCGCGAAGCTGTCAACTGACAGGCTGCGTCAGGAACAGGGGATACGCCGGTTACGGGTGGTCGCTTCATGAAAACGGGATGAGGCAGAGTTCGGCCCAGAATCGACCCGTTACATCCGTGGACATGGCAAGAAATCAACTCGATCTTTTTGGCGCCGAAGAACAGTCCGAGCTGTTGCGCTGACTGTTTATTATCATGGCGATCCTGGCCGGGTACGCGCGCGATTGCATAGGCTTATCGCCGAGGCGCGAAGCGTGGAAACGCTGCCCTGGATCAGGACAGTGTCCGGCTCTACCGCAAGATCGTGCCCCAGATGGTGCTCTGGCTGCCGGAAGAAGAAGCCGCGCAGCTGAAGTTCGAGTTCGAGGCCGAAATGGTGCGGCTGAAGGCGGCGTAGAAACGGATACGCCAGCCCTGGGTTGTCGTCGGCTCGGGCATCGCTGTCTCGGGCTTGGCGAGTCGGAGGAAACAAAAGGGCGAGCGAACGCCGGGGAAGACTGGGGAGCCGGTCGGCGTTGCGCTCGCCCCTCCCCCGCCAAGGGGGATGGCCAGGCACCGGATGTCCGGTGCCCGAGGTGTCACATGTGAGGCGTTACATCCCCTTCATGGCGTCGCACGACACGTTCGGGTTCATGTCGGCGAAGGCGCCCGTCGGGTTCTGTTTCCATGCCCAGACGTGCAGTTCGTAGAACGGGCCGAGGCCGTAGCGATTGGGGGCGCTGTTGAAGTTGAACAGCTGGCCTTCGAGCGAGGCCGGGCCTTTCGAGGTGATGTATTCGACCGCTATCAGCTTCAGGCTGCCGTCGGCCGTCGGCTCGTACATCACCGCTTCGGGCTTGGCGACATCGACGGCATCGTCCTTGAGATAGGCGCCGTTGACATAGTGGATGCCCATGGCGCCGCCGGTGATGCCGCTGGCGCAAGGGATGGGGGCATAGCCTTCGGCGGTGGCGGCTGCCACATTTTCGAAGCGGCTGTTGGCTGCGCGCACCTTTTCGGCCAACGGGTTGGCGTCGTGCGCCTGGGCGGCCGCACCCGCCGCGATCGAGATGGCGGCGAAAGCCGCGAAGCGTGTCGTCCAAAGCATTTTGGTCATGGTCTTCCGTTCGTTTGTTGACGCTTGAGGCGACGGCGGCCGATGCCGAAACGCCTGCGGCGTTGGTTTAGGATTTGGTTTGTCCGTCCCGGTTCATGCGATGCGGCTTCCGTTGCCGGGCTTTGGCCGCAGCCATTAAAAACCGTGCAAAATCAACGATCCCAAAAGTAATATTGCCAATATTCCTGCGGGACGTCCCGCTCCGATAGCCCGATGTCGCGCCTCAGATAGCCGCCTTCCGGGGGCAAGCGCCGCCTTTCAGACAGATACGCAGGCAGCTTCGACGCGAACCGCCATAGACGGCCGAGCACGGAGGTTGGCCGGCCGGTCTTTCCCAGGACAGGCCCGATTCCACCGAGCGGCAGGCCATCAGGCAGTTCGCCACGGCCGCGAAGGACAGTTTGATGCTCATCATCGTGGCGACCGAACGCAGGATCAGAGGTAAAAGTAAGGGTCAAGAACCCGCACCTCCGTGATCTTGTCGACCGGCAGCGAGTTTTTCTGAGCGGTGCTGCGGATAGCTTCGGGCGTCGGCGCGTCGTAGATGCAGAAGCTGTGCTTCTTGTCGGGCGTGACGAAGGACTGGATCCAGGTGACGCCCTTTTCGGCATTGCGCATGACGACCCCGCCGACCGCAGTGGCGCCGATGTCGGTCATCGGAATGTTGAGGCCGTCCGGAAATGTGCGTTCAATCAGATAGCGAGGCATGGAAGACTTCCTTTTCCATTGGTTCACGCTCGATCGGAGCGCGGCTGGACGTTGACCACGCCGGCCCGGCCCGCGCATCGGAACGATTCCCCATATTGGACGGGACGATTCCCTATATTGGCGTCGTTCTTTGTGGAAAGAGGCACGGCAATGTGTGCAAAGTCACATTGCGTCGCTTTCTTCACGGGCTAATCGTGAGCGGCCCGCCATGGTGGGAAAACTCCGATCCTGTGAGACGATGACAATGATGCTTCTGGAACGGCAGACGCAGCTGCAGCAGCTCGAGACACTGCTTGGCGATGCAATAGGCGGCCATGGCCGAGTCGCGGTGCTGGCGGGGGAGGCCGGCGCCGGCAAGACGGCGATTGTCGAGGCGTTCGCGGCCCGTGTCGGGCAGAGCGCGGCAATGTTGCGCAGCGCTTGCGAGGATCTGTCGATCCCCGATCCGCTGGGGCCGCTTTACGATCTGGCCCGTGAGGCGCAATGGGCGCTGCCGCGCGCAATCGACGCCCGGCATGGGCAGAGACTGCCGCTGTTTTCCGATGCGCTCGACGCCTTTGCGGCCAAGGGACCGAGCCTGCTGGTGATCGAAGACCTGCACTGGGCCGATGATGCCACGCTCGATTTCGTGCGCTTCCTCGGCCGGCGTATCGTCAACACCCACATCCTGCTGTTGCTGACGGCCCGCACCGACCGCAGCGAAGGACAGATGCGGGTGCGCCGCGCCCTGGGCGAAATCCCGGCCGGCAGCGTGGCGCGCATCGACGTGCCGCTGCTCAGCGAGGCGGCCGTGCTGTCGCTCGCCGATGCGGCCGGCCGCGATGGCGACGCCATCTACCGGGCGACCGCAGGCAATGCCTTCTTCGTCACCGAATTGTTGTGCGCCGAAAACGAAATGGCGCTGCCGGCAAGCGTGCGCGACGCGGTGCTGGCGCGGGCCGAGCGGCTGTCGGTTGGCGCCCGGGCCATGCTCGACGCGGTGTCGGTGTTTCCGCGCCGCGCCGACGCCTGGGCCTTGCAAGGCCTGTGCGGCGTCGCCAGCGCCGGCCAGTTGGCCGAGTGTGTCGCCAACGGCCTGCTTGACGATCTGGGCGACGGCTACGCCTTCCGCCACGACATCGCGCGACGCGCCATCGAAATGATGCTGACGACGTCGCACAGGCGGCAGTTCAACCAGCGTGCGCTGGCGGCACTGCTCGAAAATGGCGACGTCTCCACAGGCCGCCTGGTGCATCATGCGGTCGAGGCGCACAATCTGGCGGCGGTGCGCGAACTTGCGCCAATCGCCGCGCGCGAGGCGTCGCGCGTCGGCGCCCATCGCGATGCCGCCGGCTATTACGAGATCGCCTTGCAGCAGGCCGACAGCCTGCCGGTGATCGAGCGCGCCGCGCTCTACGAAAGTCATGCCTTCGAGTGCCATCTCATCGGCAAGATCGATGATGCGCTTGCAGCGCAGGGACAGGCGCGCCGGTTGCATCAGGCAGACGGCAACAGGCTGAAGGAGGGCGACAGCCTGAGATGGCTCTCCCGGCTGAGCGAAATGGGCGATGACCGCGAGGCGGCGGCCGCCTTCGGCGCCGAGGCTGTGGCGATGCTGGAAGCGGCTCCCGCCGGTCCCGAACTCGCCATGGCCTATTCGAACCTCTCACATCTGGCGATGCTGTCGGAGAGGGTGGAAGACACGCTGTTCTATGGCGAGAAGGCAGCGGCGCTGGCTGCGCGCATGAATCGTCCCGACATCGCCTCGCATGCCCTCAACAATGTCGGCTGCGTCGAGCAGTGGCTCAATCCGGATGCGGGACGCCTGCGCCTCGACCAAAGCCTTGAAATTGCGCTCCAGGGCAATTTCCAGGAGCATGCCGCGCGCGCCTTCACCAACCGCGCCTGTTTCGAGATCACCCAGATGAGCTACGACGCGGCACGTCCGGTGCTCGAGAGCGGCATCCACTATTGCACCGAGAACGACCTCGGCACCTGGCGCGACTATCTCAGGGGCATGCTGGCCGATGTGCAGCTGCGTCAGGGCCAATGGGATGAGGCCGCCGCGACGGCAAGCGATGTCATCGACAATGAGCGGACAACCACCGTGGGCCGGTTTCCGGCGCTGCTGGCACTGGCGAAACTGCGCCTGAGGCGCGGCGATCCCTCGGCCGAGCCGCTGTTCGCCGAAATGGCGCGTCTGGTCGGAAGCGGCGGCGACCTGCAGATGCTGAGCTCTTACGCAGCGCTGATGGCGGAGCAGGCATGGCTGGGCCTGGCCGACAGGCAAGAGGCGCTGGCGCTGATCACCCGCGCCGAAACGCCGGTGCGCTCGCGTGCCCATGTCGGGGAGCTGGCTCTGTGGCGAACATTGCTCTCTCCCGATATGCCGGCCGGCGACACCGCCGAGATGGCGACACCATACCGGCTGCTCCTGACCGGCGACTGGCGTTCGGCTTCGGCACTCTGGTCCGAATTGAATGCGCCATACGAGCGCGGACTGGCGCTCATCCTCGGCGATGACGAGGGGCAGCGTCTGGCATTGGATATTTTCGACGGCCTGGGGGCAAGGCCGGCGGCCCAGCGCCTGCGCGATATCATGCGCAGGAACGGCGTTGGCGGCATCGCCCGCGGCCCGCGCCGCTCGACGCGCGCCAACCTCGCCGGCCTCACCTTGCGCCAGATGCAGGTGCTGCAGCTGATCGAACGCGGCCTCTCCAACAAGCGGATCGCCGAGCAATTGACGATTTCGCCAAAGACGGTCGATCACCATGTCTCGGCGGTGCTGGGCAAGCTGGATGCGGTGTCGCGCGGCGAGGCGACAGCGACCGCGCGCGATTCGGGGTTGTTGTGAGGTTTTGACGAGGGTTGGACCGAGAGGTCGCGATCCTTCGCACCCCCCTCTGTCCTGCCGGACATCTCCCCCTCAAGGGGGGAGATTGGCTGTCATCGCGGCTTTCGCCAATTGTCGAAGTTGAAAGAAGTCAGAGCGCCGCAACTGCTGATCTCCCCCCTTGAGGGGGAGATGGCCGGCAAGCCAGAGGGGGGTGCTGTCCCGCCGACCTAATGATCAAGCAAACGCGCCGTGGCAGTGCTTGTATTTCTTGCCGGAGCCGCAGGGGCAGGCTTCGTTGCGGCCGATCTTGCCCCAGGTCGCCTGGTTGTTCGGATCGCGGTCTTCGGGAGCGACGATGGCGTTGCTCTCCTGGCGGACCAGAAGTGCGGTCTCGCCGCCCTCGAAATCGTCCTCGCCCGTGGTGCCGTCAATGTGGCTGCCGAACATTTCAGGCGCTTCGGGCGGCGGTGCTTCGGCGGCCTGGCGGACCAGTTCGACGCGCATCAATTGCGCGGTGACGGCCTGGCGCAGATTGCCGAGCAGCGCCTGGAACAGCTCGAACGCCTCGCTCTTGTATTCCTGCAGCGGATCGCGCTGGGCGTAGCCGCGGAAGCCGACGACCGAACGCAGATGGTCGAGGTTGACGATGTGCTCGCGCCACAGATGATCGAGCGTCTGCAACACCACCGAGCGTTCGACATAGCTCATCACGTCTGGGCCGAAGCGCTCGGCGCGCTCCTTGGCGGCGGCGTCGGCGGCCTTGGTCAGGCGCTCGCGGATGTCGTCCTCGGCGATGCCTTCTTCCTTGACCCAGTCCTCGACTGGCAGGTCGAGATTGAGGAATTCGGCGACCTCGGCCTTGAGGCCGGCGACGTTCCACTGCTCGGCATAGGCGTTTTCGGGGATGTTCTTGGTGACGATCTCCTCGATGACGCCTTCCCGCATCTCGGCGATCGTCTCGGACAGGCCTTCGCCGTCCATCAATTCGATGCGCTGCTCGAACACCACCTTGCGCTGGTCGTTCGAGACGTCGTCGTATTTCAACAGGTTCTTGCGGATGTCGAAGTTGCGCGCTTCGACCTTCTTCTGCGCCTTTTCCAGCGCCTTGTTGATCCACGGATGGATGATGGCCTCGTCTTCCTTGAGGCCGAGCTTCTGCAGCATGCCGTCCATGCGCTCGGAACCGAAGATGCGCATCAGATCGTCCTGCAGCGACAGGAAGAATTTCGAACGGCCGGGGTCGCCCTGGCGGCCGGAGCGGCCGCGGAGCTGGTTGTCGATGCGGCGCGATTCATGGCGCTCGGTGGCCAGCACGTAGAGGCCGCCAGCGGCCAGCGCCTTTTCCTTCAGGCGCTCGACATCGGCAATAATTTCCTTTTCGCGTGCCTCGCGCTCGGGGCCTGCAGGCATGTCGCCCAGTTCGTCCTCGATGCGCATCTCGGCGTTGCCGCCGAGCTTGATGTCGGTGCCGCGTCCCGCCATGTTGGTGGCGATGGTGATGGCGCCGGGCTTGCCGGCCTGGGCGACGATGGCCGCTTCGCGCTCGTGATGGCGGGCGTTCAGCACTTCGAAATCCTTGAACCCTTCCTTGCGCAGGCGCTCGGCCAGCTGCTCGGATTTTTCGATCGAGGTGGTGCCGACCAGCGTCGGCTGGCCCTTGGCGCGCGCTTCCTTGATCTCCTTGACGATCGCCTTGTACTTCTCCTCGACCGTCCGGTAGACCTCGTCGTCCTCGTCCTTGCGGATGACCGGCAGATTGGTCGGGATCTCGGTGACTTCGAGGCCGTAAATGTTGCCGAACTCCTCGGCCTCGGTCAGCGCCGTGCCGGTCATGCCGGACAGCTTCTTGTAGAGGCGGAAATAGTTCTGGAAGGTGACGGATGCCAGCGTCTGGTTTTCCGGCTGGATCGCCACATGCTCCTTGGCTTCGAGCGCCTGGTGCAGGCCTTCCGAATAGCGGCGCCCCGGCATCATGCGGCCGGTGAATTCGTCGATGATGACGATCTCGTCGTTGCGGACGATGTAGTCCTTGTCCTTCTGGAACAGCCGGTGCGCCTTCAGCGCGTTGTTGACGTGGTGGACGATGGCGACGTTCTCGACGTCATAGAGCGACTCGCCCTTGAGCAGGCCGGCCGCGCGCAGCAGGTTTTCCAGCTTCTCGGTGCCTTCCTCGGTGAAGATCGAGGTCTTCTGCTTCTCGTCGATCTCGTAGTCGGCCGGGCCGAGCTGCAGCATGAAGGCATCGATGGTGTTGTACATTTCTGAACGGTCCTCGAGCGGACCGGAAATGATCAGCGGCGTGCGCGCCTCGTCGACCAGGATGGAATCGACTTCGTCGACGATCGCGTAATTGTGGCCGCGCTGCACCATCTGCGCGCGCTCATACTTCATGTTGTCGCGCAAATAGTCGAAGCCGAGCTCGTTGTTGGTGGCATAGGTAACATCGGACGCGTAGGCGACGCGGCGTTCCTCGTCGGACAGGCCATGGACGATGACGCCGACCGAGAGGCCGAGGAATTTGTAGACGCGGCCCATCCATTCGGAGTCGCGGGTGGCAAGGTAGTCGTTGACGGTGACGACATGGACGCCCTTGCCGGCAAGCGCGTTGAGATAAACGGGCAGGGTGGCGACCAGGGTCTTGCCCTCGCCGGTACGCATTTCGGCGATGCCGCCATTGTGCAGCACCATGCCGCCGATCAGCTGCACGTCGAACGGGCGCATGCCGAGCACGCGGCGGGATGCCTCGCGGACGGTGGCGAAGGCCGGCACCAGCAGGTCATCGAGCGTGGCGCCGTTGGCGATATCCTGGCGGAATTTTTCCGTGCGGGCCTGAAGCTCGGCGTCGGACAGCGCCCGCATCTCGTTTTCCATGGCGTTGATCGCCTCGACACGCGGCCGGGTCGATTTTACGCGACGATCGTTGGAGGAACCGAAAACCTTACGGGCGAGACCGCCGAGACTGACCATCCGATGGTCCTTTCGATAGAATTCTCAATCTTGAGATGAGCGCCGGCCGGCCCCATCAATTCCGCGTGAAACGCGGACAAACACAAAAAGCGCCCGGAAAACGGTTCTGGACGCAAAGTCGTTGGACAGATAAGAGGGGGCTCAACTGATGTCAACGCCGCGTTAGCCCTATGGGCAGCGCCAAATTCCGCCACAATCCGGCTGATCTGCAAGCCCTACCAATCCCCCCTTGGAGTTAATCTTGATGTCCTTACTGTTTCGCCGTGCGTCGCTCGCCAGCCTTGGCTTGGCTTTCGGCCTGTCGGCCCTGTCGCTGTCTCCGCTGATGGCCCAGGAAGCCGCTCCCGCCCCGGCCGATGCCGCAGCAGCGCCGGCGGCAGCCCCCGTCGATCCGAACGCCGTCATCGCTACCGTCAATGGCCAGAAGCTGACCGAGGCGGACCTTGGGCTTGCCGAGGGCGAGCTGTCGCAGCAGTTCTCGCAGTTGCCACCCGAGCAGCGCCGCGCCGCGGCCCTTTCGGCGGCCATCGAAATCCGCGTCATGGCCGCCCAGGCGGTCGCCACCGGGCTCGACAAGGATCCCGAATTCCAGCGCCGCATGGCGTTCCTGCAGCAGCGCGCGCTGCATAGCGAGATGGTCGAGAAGGGCGTCGTCGACAAGGTTACCGATGCCGAGGTGCGCGCCCGCTACGACCAGGAAATCGCCAGCACGCCGCCGGTCAATGAGATTCATGCCCGTCACATCCTCGTGAAGACGAAGGAAGAGGCCGAGGCGATTATCAAGCAGCTCGATGGCGGTGCCGACTTCCAGAAGCTCGCCAACGAGCATACCAGCGATCCCTCGGGCAAAACCAATGGCGGCGATCTCGGCTGGTTCGGCCCGGGGCAGATGGTGCCGGAATTCGACAAGGCGGCAGTTGCGCTCGAAATCGGCAAATACACCAAGGAGCCGGTGCAAACGCAATTCGGCTGGCATGTCATCAAGCTCGAGGACAAGCGCACCAAACAGCCGCCGGCCTTCGACGACGTCAAGGACCAGGCCAAGCAGGCGGTGATCCGCGACAAGTATTTCGCACTGGTCAAGCAGCTGCGCGGCGCCGCAAAGGTTGAAATCCCCGACGCCAATCTGAAGAAGGCCGTCGACACGATGGAAGCCGGCAAGTAAGGCCGGCACCGAAAACATGCAAAGGGCGCCGTTCGGCGCCCTTTTCAATTGCGGGAGATGCCTGACATCACATAGCGGACAGTGGCAAGGATTGTCGCCTCATCTTCGTCCAGCCGGTTGGTCAAAAGGTGTTTCCAGGCATAGGCAGCGATGAGGTCGGCGACCAGCGCTGCGTCGATATCGGCCGCAACCTCGCCGCGCGCCTTGGCGCGCTCGATGATCCGAGCGGTGTGGGACACGCGCCCATCGGCATAGCCAGTCAGGGCCGCGGCCGCCGCTTCGTCCGACTGGGCCTCGGCGATCAGCGAGCGGAATACGCTGCCCGAGGATGTGTCGCGCCAATGCGCGAAGAGGTTCCTCAGGAAACCGACGAGGTCGTCTTCGAGACTGCCGGTATCGGGGACGTCGACACGCTTTTGCCGCTTGTAGACCTCTAACAGCAGGGCCGCCTTGCTCGGCCACCAGCGATAGATCGTGGGTTTGCCGGCGCGCGCCCGCCGCGCCACCGCCTCTATGGAGAAGCCGGCATAGCCGGCCTCGACCAGCACCGCCTCCGCGGCCTCGAGAATGGCCTCGGCGCTGTCTGGGTTGCGCCGCGCCCCGATCGATCTGCGCGCCGGATCCTCGCCCATGTCTGTCCTCGCCAACAATCTCGCCGGCAATATAGGTGAGCTGGCAGGCAAACGAAACGGCCCGTTTCCAGCGCTTGTAGAAGCAGGTCTCACATTCGCCCTTCGCGGGCATTTTCAGTTCATCGCTTGCGAGGTTTCCGAGGCGATCCGCCACTGGCCGTCGCTCTTCACCAGCCCAAGCGTGACTCGTGCCTTGCCGGTCATGCGCGCCGCCGATTTGTCTTTCGACATATAGTCGTAGCTCATCGCGAACACGGCTTCGGCGCGGTTCTCGCCCTGCGGCGTCACATTGAGGCTGCCGGGCTCGAGACTGAACGACCAGGATGCAAATTGCGCGAACCAGTCCGTCTTGAGCTTGACGACGGCGTCGCTGTCATAGCGCGTGCCGAAGATGGTGGCGGAAGGCGCATAGAGCCGCTTGACGGTCTCGCCGATCGCCGCGGCATCGGGCGCAAGATAGTCGTCGCGCAGGAATTTCTCGATTGCGATCTTGTCGTCGCCTACAGACCGTTCGAGTGCCGCAACCTTTGTTTCGGGCGCCGGGGGGACGGCGGGCTTCGGCTGTGCAACCGTTTCGCCGCCGGGCACAAACTCAAACCGTTCGAGCAGCGAACCCTGTTCCCATGGGCGCTGTCCCTCGCGGGTTTCGGAGACCACGTCGCGGCGCACCGCGATCATCATGTCGTTGATGCTCTGGCCGGGCTCGGCCATGTGCCGCAGCAGGGCGGCGGCGAACGGCGAATTGCGTCCGGTGCCGTCCATGGCGACAGCGCCCGGCGCCGTCGAGAAGGCGATGAAGGAGCCGCGCGTCGAATCGAACTGCGCCAGACCGGCAAGCGCCGTTGCCGAGCGCGTGGCGGCGGTGCGGCTCAGGCTGCGGGCAAAGGGATTGTTGCGGCAGGCGTCGAGGAAAACCAGGCTGACCTTGGTCTGCTGCTCCATGATGTCGAGGACTTCGTCGATCGGCACGGCTTCGAGCTGCAGCTTGACCGGCATGTCGAGCCGGGCGTCGACCGGCACGATGTAGTTGCGCCCTTCGACCTGGAGGCCGTGGCCGGCATAATAGAACAGCCCGACCCCGGCGCCTTCCAGCGCATCGGAAAATTCGCCGATCTTGCGCTCGAGTTCGCGCTTGCCGAGATCGTTGCCCTCGATGACGTCGAAGCCGATCGAGCGCAGCTTGCCGGCAATATCGAGGGCATCGTTGACCGGATTGGTGAGCGTGCCGGCTTCGGCATAGGTGCCGTTGCCGATGACCAGCGCCACGCGCCGTTCCGGCTGCGCATCGGCGCTCAGGAGCAAAAGCCCCATAAACGCCACCGCCAAGATCACCAGCCTGCCCATGGCCGATATCATAACGCCAGAGGCCCCGGTGACGCCAACGGATTTGAAATGCAAGCTTAATCCCTGGTGGCTTGCCGACAGCGGCGGCCAAGAAAACGCCCTTGCGCCGGGCCGTGCTATCGGGCAAACCGGCCTTCGCCTAGCGTTTTTCCGTCGCCCGAGGTCCCCAATGTCCGCAACGATTTCGCCGCTCGCGCCGAAGAAATATCCCAAAATGCCTGCCATTGAGGGCGTGCGCATCGCCACCGCAGAGGCCGGGATCAAGTACAAGAACCGTACCGACCTCTTGGCCATGGTCTTCGATGCCGGCACAGCGGTTGCCGGCGTGTTCACGAAGTCGAAATGCCCCTCGGCGCCGGTCGACTTCTGCCGCGAGAACCTTGGCGCCGGCAAGGCGCGAGTGCTGGTGGTCAATTCCGGCAACGCCAACGCGTTCACCGGCAAGAAGGGCCGCGCCTCCACCCAACTGACCGGCGAGGCAGCGGCCAAGGCCGCAGGCTGCACGCCAGGCGAAGTGTTCCTCGCTTCTACCGGGGTAATCGGCGAGCCGCTCGACGCCACCAAATTCAGCCATTTGCTGGCCGGACTGGTCAAGGACGGCAAGCCGGATCTGTGGACCGAGGCGGCAAAGGCCATCATGACAACCGACACCTATCCGAAAGTGGCGACAGCGACGGTCAAGCTCGGCGACACCGACGTCATCATCAATGGAATCTCCAAGGGCGCCGGCATGATCGCGCCCGATATGGCGACTATGCTGTCCTTCATCGCCACCGATGCGCCGATCGCCGCCCCCGTGCTGCAGGACTTGTTGTCGCGCGGCACCGCCAAGACCTTCAACGCCGTCACCGTCGACAGCGACACCTCGACCAGCGACACGCTGCTGTTGTTCGCCACCGGAGCCGCTGCCAAGCGCGGCGCGCCCGCCATCAGCGATCCCAAGGATGCGCGTCTCGGCGCGTTCCGCCGGGCGCTGGGCAAGGTGCTCAAATCGCTGGCGCTGCAGGTGGTGCGCGACGGCGAGGGCGCCCGCAAGCAGGTCGAAGTCACCGTTACCGGCGCCAAATCGGCGCGCTCGGCCAAGCGCATCGCGCTGTCCATCGCCAATTCGCCGCTGGTCAAGACGGCGGTTGCCGGCGAGGACGCCAATTGGGGCCGCGTCGTCATGGCCGTCGGCAAGGCCGGCGAGCCGGCCGATCGCGACCGGCTGTCGATCTGGTTCGGCGACAACCGTCTGGCGCATGAGGGCGAACGCGACCCGGGCTACTCCGAGGAAGCGACCTCGGCCTATATGAAGCGCGACGACATTCGCATCCGCGCCGATATCGGTATCGGCCGCGGCAAGGCGACGGTGTGGACCTGCGACCTCACCAAGGAATATGTCGCCATCAATGGCGATTACCGGAGCTGATGGAGTTGGCTTCCAGGCATCCGGCAAGCATGCTCGCCATCGTGCGCCGCTACGAGGCTGCGGGGTTTCGCGCCTGGCCGGCGGCGGCCGTGCATTATGACGGCACCTGGGTGGTGCGGCTGACAGCCGGCCATCCGGCCAAGCGGCTGAACTCGGTCAACCCGCTCGATCCCGGCGACACCCAGCACATTGCCGAGCGCATCGGCCGCGCCAGCCGGCGCTTCGACGCCTATGGCAGGCCGCTGACCTTCCGCATCTCGCCGCTGTCGGGGCCGGACCTAGCCAAGCATCTCGACAATGAGGGCTGGAGCACATTCGACGAATCCCTGGTGATGCGGCTGCCGCTGGCGGACGCGCAACTGGCGCCGGCCATGGACCAGATTCCGCTGAAGGATATCAGCCGCTTTCTCGGCGCGTCGCTCAAGGTCAGCGGCTCGGATGCATCGCTGCGGCCCGGTCTTTCGGAAATCATCGGCGCTATCCAACCCGAAGTCGGGCTGTTTGCGCTGGAGGAAGGGGCCGACCCTCTGGCGGTGCTGATCTGCGTCCATGACGGCGATCTTGCCGGTCTGTTCGAGATCGCCACCGCCAAGTCGGCGCGCAATCAGGGCCATGGCCGCAACCTGATCCTGTCGGCGCTGAAGTGGGCGAGGCTGCGTGGCGCTCGCGAAGCCTGGCTGCAGGTCGAGGCCGGCAATGCGCCGGCGCTGGCGCTCTATCGCTCGCTGGGCTTCGACGAAGTCTATCGCTACCACTATCGCCGGCCGCCGGGCGCATGAGCGAGATCACCGGCAAACGCCTGCTGCTGGTCGCCGCGTGCGCGCTGGTCGATACCGATGGGCGGGTGCTTCTGGCGCAGCGGCCCGAGGGCAAACAGCTTGCCGGCCTGTGGGAATTTCCCGGCGGCAAGGTAGAGCCAGGCGAGACGCCGGAACAATGCCTGATCCGCGAACTGCAGGAAGAAATCGGCATCGAGACTGACATTCCTTGCCTGGCGCCGCTAACCTTCGCCAGCCATTCCTATGATGATTTCCATCTCCTGATGCCCCTGTTCGTCTGCCGCCGCTTCCGCGGCATCGCGCAGCCCAGGGAAGGGCAGGCGTTGAAATGGGTGCGGCCAAAGCAGATGCGCGACTATCCCATGCCGCCGGCCGACGCGCCGCTAATCCAGTTCCTCATCGACCTGTTGTGATACAAAGCCATTTCGCGGTCTGATCTAGCCAGCGTTAATGGAAGATTTATCTCGTCGTGAAAAATTGCGGCAAAGCGGGTTCGCGGGGAGCGATTGCATGAGCCTCGACAGGGAATGGGACTCGATCCGGCCAGATCGCAGCTTTCGCGCCGCCGGCGTCGGCTTATTGCGCGTCACGCTGTTGTTCGGCTCGGCCGCAGTGGCGCTGGCGCTGATCGCGGTCCCCGTGCTGGACAACCAGACGCGATCATCCAGCCGCGATGCTCTTGCAGGCGGTCTCGACCCGATGAGCACGGGTTCGATCGGCTCGCGGGCCACCTATACGCTGCGCAGAAGCGTGCTGCAGCCCTCACCGAGCTCAGTCTGCATCATCCGCGCCGACGGCCAACGCAGCGGCGACTGCTGACCAACAAGGTCGACACCAGCTTGAGAACTTCCTCAACGCAGGCCCATTTCACAGCCTGTTAAGCTTGTGCCGTTAACCTTTCTTAACAGGTCGGCGATATGGTCGGGGATGAGAGGGATCGACGATCATGAAGCAATTGCTGCGCCGATTTTTGCAGGACGAAACAGGCGCCACGGCCATTGAATATGGCCTGATCGTTGCGGTGCTGTCGCTTGCCATCGTCGGGGGTGTCGGCAAGGCCAGCAATGCGATCCAGTTTCTGTTCAGCGACAACAACAGCAGGCTCGCAAACGCCTTCGCCGAGCACTGATCCGGAGCGCCGTCACCGCCCGTCGGGGTTTTCCAGTATCGTCTTCAGCGAGACCTTCGCCGAACCCGGTTTCAAGGGCTTTTGCTGCGAGGCATCGGGCGCCCAGCCCGACATCCAGACGATGGAAAAGCTTGCCCTGATGCGGCCATCAGCGTCCGAAAAGCGTTCGGCATAGATTTCGGCGGCACGGGTAAAAAGCTTTCGCGCTCCCGGTCGCCGGCTGCGATCGGTCAGCGCGCTGGTTTCGCCCATCGCCCTGAGATCGGCAATGAGGTCGAAGAGGGTATCGTAGCGGACGGTCACCGTTTCGACGTCGGCCACCGGTAGCGCCAGTCCGGCGCGCTGCAGCAGTGCGCCGGCGTCGCGAACATCGGTGAAGGGGATGACACGCGGGCTGGCGCCGCCATAGAGTTCGGTCTCGGCGGCGAGCAGGCTTTCGCGCAATTCGGAAAGCGTGCCGGCGCCGGCAAAGGCGCCGAGGAAAAGCCCGTCGGGCCGCAGAGCGCGGCGGATCTGCACCAGCATGCCGGGAATGTCGTTCATCGCCTGCAACGACAGAAGTGAAACGACGAGGTCGAGGCTTTCCGGCTGGAACGGCACTGTTTCCAGCGGTGCTATCAGCCCTGGCCGGCCGTCCAGAAACGCTGGATCTGCCTCGACGCGCACGATCTCCGCTGCCTTGCCGCTTGCAGCGACCACGTCCGTTGCGTCCGGCGTCTGGCAAAACAGCACCGCGGCCTTGCCGAATTTCCGCTCGACCGCGCCGAGCCGGTCGGCAAGGTCTTCCGCCGCCCGCCGCATCAGAAAATCCGCGCCGGCTACGGGGTGGGCCAGCGCCCTGCGCTTGCGCACCAGCCAAAGTTCAGTATCGATGATCGGCTGCAACGGTAGACATCCCTGTTTGTCCGTCTAGTGATATCCTGGCGCGGACGACAAAACCACGTGGCCGATCCGGTGATGGAGATCAAGAGCCTCGCTCAAACCATGTTGAAACTGGCCATGTTGGACTGGCCGGCGCGGATGCTGTTCCCGCCGGTCTGTGCCGGCTGTCGCAGGTACGTCTCGCAACCCGGCGTTTTGTGCGGTGCCTGCTGGCCGAAGCTGAGGCTGCTGGAGCGGCCATGGTGCGCGGTGATGGGCACGCCATTCACCCACGATATGGGCGAGGGGTTCCTGTCGGCCGAGGCGATCGCCGATCCGCCGCCGTTCGAGCGGGCGCGGGCGGCCGTGGCCTATTCCGGTGTCGCCCGCCAGATGGTGCAAGGGCTGAAATACCAGGATCGCACCGATCTGGCGCCGTGGATGGCGCGCTGGATGCTGCGCGCCGGCGCTGAGGTAATTGCAGACGCCGATGTCGTCGTACCGGTGCCGCTGCACTGGCGGCGCTTCTTTCGGCGGCAGTTCAACCAGTCGGCGGAGTTGGCAAGGGCGGTTGCGCAGCTTAGCGGGCTGCCTTTCTCGCCCTCGGCGGTCCGGCGCGTCAAGCTCACGCGCCAGCAGGTCGGGCTGGAGCGGCAGGAGCGCGAGGCCAATGTCCGCGCCGCCTTCCGTGTGCCTGCGGAAGCCGAAATCGAGATCACTGGGCGCCGCGTGCTTCTGGTCGACGATGTCTACACCACCGGCGCCACCGTGCGCTCGGTCGCCAGGGCGCTGAAGAAGGGCGGCGCCGGAGCGGTCGATGTGCTGACCTTCGCGCGTGTCCTGCCGGGGGACTTTCGGGCCGACGAGTCCGCGACTATATAAGGTCGAGGAAAGGCACGGACCGATGCTCGATGTGACGATTTACACCCGTATGATGTGCGGCTATTGCGCGGCGGCCAAGCGGCTGCTCGACCGCAAGGGCGTCGCTTACACCGAGCATGACGCTTCGTTTTCGCCGGAATTGCGCCAGGAAATGATTTCGCGGGCGCATGGCCGCTCGACCTTTCCGCAGATTTTCATCGGCGACACGCATGTCGGCGGCTCCGACGACCTCCACGAGTTGGAGGCACGGGGGCAGCTGGATAGGCTGCTTGCCAACGGCTCGACGACAAAGAGCGGTTCGTAGCGCCGCTCTATGTCTTTGTTTTTACGCAATTCCGGACGGAAAACCGTTACACGATTTTCCTGGAATTGCTCAAAGAGGACGTGACGATGGGTATTTTCAAGGCGGCGGCGATCCAGATGCGTTCGGGCGAGAGCCCCGAGCGCAACGCGGTCGATCTCGAACGGCTGGTGCGCGAAGCGGCAGGCCTCGGTGCAACCTACATCCAGACCCCGGAAATGACCGGTGCGCTGATCCGCGACAAGGAAGCCAGGGCTGCTTCCTTCACCTTGGAAGACAAGGACATCGTCGTGGCGGCCGCGCGCAAGCTCGCCAGCGAACTCGGCGTCTTCCTGCACATCGGCTCGACCGCCATCCTGCGCACCGACGGCAAGCTCGCCAACCGGGCGCTGCTGTTTGGGCCGGACGGCGCCACCCTTGCCACCTACGACAAGATCCACATGTTCGATGTCGACCTCGACAATGGCGAGAGCTGGCGCGAATCCGCCGCCTATGAGCCGGGCACCGAGGCCGTCGTCACCGAGATCGACGGCGCTAGGCTCGGCTTTGCCGTCTGCTACGATCTACGCTTTCCACAGCTGTTCCGCGCCGAGGCGATGGCCGGCGCCGACCTCTTGTCGGTGCCTGCCGCCTTCACCCGCCAGACCGGCGAGGCGCACTGGCATGTGCTGCTGCGAGCCCGTGCCATCGAGAACGGCGCCTATGTGGTTGCTGCAGCACAAGGTGGCCTGCATGAGGATGGCCGCGAAACCTATGGCCATTCGCTGATCGTCGACCCATGGGGTCGAATTCTCGCCGAGGCCGACCATGACGATCCGGAGGTGATCATCGCCGAGATCGACACGGCGCAGTCGTCGGCCGCGCGTAAGAAAATCCCCAATCTCAAGAACGCGCGTGATTTTGCCGTCAATGCCGGCGCAGTGGAAGCGCCGCGGCTCAGGGGCGCGGCTTCGTGATCCGCTTTGCCCTGATCTGCGAGCACGAGCACGAATTCGAGGGCTGGTTTCGCAGCAATGACGATTTCGACACGCAGAAGAAGCGCGGCTTCGTCGATTGCCCGAGCTGCGGCTCGCACAAGGTGCAAAAGGCGCTGATGGCGCCAGCCGTCTCCACCGCGCGGAAGCAGGAAACAATTGCGCTGGCCATGGGCGAAACCCAGAAGCAGGCTTTGGCGCAACTGAAGGCGATGGCCGAGAAGGTGCGCGAGAATGCCGACTATGTCGGCGACAAGTTTGCCGAAGAAGCGCGCAAGATCCATTTCGGCGAGAGCGATGCGCGCGGCATCTATGGCGAGGCGACGTTGGACGAAGCCAAGAGCTTGGCCGAGGATGGCATCGATTTCATGCCGATCCCGAGTTTTCCCGAGGAGCGCAATTGAGCGATCAGCTGGCGCTATCGATCAATTTGCCAAGCAACTGAGCCAGTGCCCCCCGCTCCGTGCCGGTGAGCCCGGCGAGGATTTCATGCTCGTTGGCGACGTGGGCGGTCAGGGCTTCGTCGATCAAGGCCAGACCTTTTTCGGTCAGTTGCACGACAATGCCACGCCGGTCGTTGGGGTGCGGGCCGCGCAGGATCAGTCCGGCCTTCTCAAGCCGGTCGAGCCGGTTGGTCATGGCCCCAGAGGTCACCATCGTCGCCTCGTATAGAGCGGTCGGTGTCAGCGCGTAGGGCTGGCCGGAGCGGCGCAGCGTCGCCAGCACATCGAATTCGCCGGCCTGCAGTCCGAAACGGGCAAACAGCGGGGCGAGGCGCTCGCGGGCGATTAGCGACGAGGCTTCGTTCAGCCGCCCAAGCACCAGCATTGGCGACACCTCCAGGTCCGGCCGTTCCCGCTTCCATTGCTCCACCGCCTTTGCCGCGCGATCCATCTGTCTCACCGCTAAGTATCTTGACGTTAAGAATCTTTGTGGTATGCTACCTCAAGATACAGTTTCGACCCAGTGCCGCAAGTGAGTGACGGGACCATCCGATGAAATTTCTCTGGGAATCGGCGCTTGGCCTGCTGGTCGTCACCGGCGGCCTGCTCGGCCTGACCCTGCCGTTCGGCAAGCTGGCGACGGCTGCCGGCGTTCCGGCCATGGTCTGGGCCTTCGTCATCTCGTTCGGCGCCGGGGGCGTGCTGCTGTGCGCGTTGCTCGCGAACGGCGAGCGCATGCGGCTCACCTCGCACAGACTGCGCTATTTCTTCATCACCGCCGCCGTGTCCTACGCCGTGCCCAATCTGCTGATGTTTTCGGCTATCCCGCATCTCGGCGCCGGCTATACCGGCATCATGTTCACGCTGTCGCCGGTCATCACACTGGTGTTTTCGATCCTGCTCGGCGTTCGACGGCCAAATACGCTCGGCAGTATCGGTATCGCCGTCGGCTTCATCGGCGCCGTCATGGTGGCGGTGACGCGCGGCGAGGCCGGCCAGCCGGCCGATTTCTTCTGGGTACTGGTCGGACTTTTGATCCCGGTCAGCCTTGCCGCCGGCAATATCTATCGCACCGTCGACTGGCCCCAAGGCACCGGCCCGATCGAACTGGCCGTCGGCAGCCATCTGGCTTCGGGAACGCTGCTGCTAGTCGGCATTCTCGCGCTGTTCGGGGTCGGCGCCTTCGCCCCGCTCAGGGCCGTGCCGCTGGTTGTCGTGGCGCAGGTCGCCTCGGCCTCGGCGATGTTTGCCTTCTTCTTCCGGCTGCAGGCCGTGGGCGGTCCGGTCTATCTCAGCCAGATCGGCTATGTGGCGGCGGCCGTCGGCCTGTTTGCCGGAACCATCTTCCTCGGCGAGCACTACCAGTTGCTGACCTGGGCCGGCGCGGTGATCATCACCATCGGCGTGATCATCACCACCAAGGCGCAGAGCCAGAAGGCATAGGGTCTTTGTTTACGCAATTCCCTAGGCAAAGCGCTATGCGCTTTCCCGGGAAACCGCTTCACACTTTTCCTCGAACTGCTCAAGCTTAAATTTGGCTCGCGTCGAGGCGCTTCCGTAGCGCCGGCGGGGCGACGTTTCGCCAGACCGTCCGAACGGCGCTGCGGAATGTCTGTTCGTCGCAGGCTTCGAGCATGATCGACGTCCATCCCTTTTGGCCCCAGCCGCCTGTCACGAGCCTGAAAACCGATGGCTCAGCCGCGGCCATCATCTCTTGCTGGTCGCGGTCGAGCTTGACGACAGCACGGTCGGCTTCGGGCAGCGAGACGAAGATACGGTTGCGGACGCGGAAGTCAGCCTTGCCGAAATGCGATTGCTCGACCGTTTCGGGAAGATCGAGCGCCAGCTCTCGGGCCCTCATAGTGTCCACGGCCGCCCCCTTTTGTTCAGACCGATCGTTTTTCCGCCAGCACCATATAGTTGACGTCCATGTCCTTGGAGCGTGCCCAGCGGTCGGCGAGAGGATTGTAGGTCACGCCGGTACGGTCGATGATGGTCATGGCGGCGCTGCCGAGCGCCTTTTCAAGCTCTTCGGGCCGCACCAGCTTGCCGAACTGGTGGGTGCCGCGCGGCAGCCAGCGCAGCACATATTCGGCGCCGATGATGGCCAGGCCCAGTGCCTTCAGCGTGCGGTTGATCGTGGCCACGAACATGATGCCGCCGGGCTTGACCATCTCGCCGCACTTGCCGATGAACAGGTCGACATCGGCAACATGCTCGACAACTTCCATGTTGAGGACGACGTCGAATTTCTCGCCGGAATCGGCCAAATCCTCAGCGGTCGTAGCGCGATAATCCACCGTCACGCCGCCTTCGGCCGCGTGCAGCTTCGCCACCTCGATGTTGGTTGCCGAGGCGTCGGCGCCGACCACTTCGGCGCCAAGCCTTGCCATCGGCTCGCACAACAATCCACCGCCGCAGCCGATATCGAGGAAACGCAGGCCTTCGAACGGCCGCGCCGCCCGCGGATCGCGGCCGAAGCGCGCCGCCACCTGGTCCCGGATATAGGCCAGCCGGACCGGGTTGAATTTGTGCAGCGGACGGAATTTGCCGTTCGGGTTCCACCATTCGGCGGCAAGCGCGGAAAAGCGTTCCACTTCTCCGGCATCGATTGTCGATCGTCGGGCCTCTGGCATGGGGCGGGTCTCCTCGGACGCTAGGAAGTCGGGTGCCGGGGCAAGAAAGTCAAGGCCGGTTTTTGCGACTGCTGGCTAGTCGACCTATGGCCTCGAGATCACAATCGCCGCATGTTCCATCGCAACACTTGCGGGATCGATGGCCCGCATCGCTTCGCAATCGCCGATCTCGGCCATGATCCGGCCTGCGGCGGCGAGAGCCTGCTCGCGACTTCGCCAGCGCACCACATCGACCCATCCGCCATCGTCCCGCCGCGCCAGACAGCGGTTTACGAAACCAGGTTGCCGCGCCAGCCAGTCGGCGACCAGGTTGTTGGCGGCGGCAAAGCCCGCTTCCGCTCCAGGTTTGAGGCGAAAGGTGACGATTTCCAGGGCCTCGGTCATCTTGCGTCCAGCACGTCGCGCAATTTCGCCGCCAGCTGCTCGATGGTGAAGGGCTTGGCCAGGAAATGCACGTCATGGTCGAGCACGCCATTGTGGACGACGGCGTTCCTGGTGAAGCCGGTGGTGAAGATCACCTTCAGCTTCGGCATGCGCGCCAGCGCCTCCTCGGCGAGCTTGCGGCCATTCATCACCGGCATGACGATATCGGTGAACATGAGCGCCACACCAGGGTTGTCGCCCAGCTTTTCCAGCGCTTCCTGGCCGCTTGCGGCATGAATGACGGTGTAGCCGAGTTCGCGCATGGCATCCGTGGTGGAAGCCCGCACGCGTGGATCGTCCTCCACGACAAGGATGGTTTCGGTGACCGGCACGGCAGGATTTCCGGCTCGTTCCGAAGATATGGCGGCCTCTTCCGGGCCGAAGAAGCGCGGCAGGTAGATCCTGATCGTGGTGCCTTGGCCGGGTTCCGAGTAAATCTTGACGTGTCCGCCGGACTGTTTGACGAAGCCGAACACTTGGCTCAGCCCGAGGCCGGTGCCCTTGTCGACCGGCTTGGTGGTGAAAAACGGCTCGAAAGCCCGCTCCATGACGTCCGCCGGCATGCCGGCGCCGGTGTCGCTGACCGCGATCATCACATACTGGCCGGCTTTGACCTCGGCATGGGTGGCGGCGTAGCCCTCGTCGAGGTGGCTGTTGGCGGTCTCGATGGTCATCTTGCCGTCCTCGCCCATGGCGTCGCGCGCATTGACCGCCAGGTTGAGAATGGCATTTTCGAGCTGACTCGGATCGGCATGGGTCTTCCACAGGCCGCCAGCCAGCACGGTTTCTATGCGGATGGTTTCGCCGAGCGCCCGCCGAAGCAGGTCCGACATGCCGGTGACCAGACGATTGGCGTCTACAACCTGAGGCGCGAGCGGCTGCTGGCGCGAGAAGGCAAGCAGCCGTGACGTCAAGTTTGCGGCCCGGGTCGCCGCATCGGTCGCCGCTTCGATGAATTTCATGATGTCGTGCTCGCCCCGCGCCAGCTTGCGCTGGGCGAGGTTAATGGCGCTGATGATCACCGCCAGCATGTTGTTGAAATCGTGGGCGATACCGCCGGTCAGCTGGCCCACCGCTTCCATTTTCTGCATCTGGCGGATCTGCGATTCGGCCTTTTCACGCGTCTGGATTTCGTTGCCGAGCTCGATGTTCTTGCGCATCAGCTCTTCCTGGGCGATGGCCACTGCGCGGAAGCGCCGGCGCGAAAGGCGAACCGTGTAGGCGCCAAGCAGGAAGATCGCCAGCAGCGCCGCTATCGAGCCGATTCGCAGCCAGTTTTCGACCCGGTCGGTATGAGCGTCGCGCGCGGCGATGGCTGCGCCGCCAATGCGCCGGATCGTGTCCATGCTGGCCCGGATCTGGTCCATGGCGGCCTTGCCCTGGCCGCTGCGGACCAGTTCCAGAGCTTTTGCCGCATCGCCGCGATCGTAGAGTGCAATCGTCTCAGCCAATTCGGCCTGGTTTTGTGAAAGCGCGTCCTTGACGTGGTTGATCTGCTGCACGAGTTCGTCGTCCGGCGCGGTCATGCCGTCGATGCGGGCAAGCTGGCCCGGAATGGCGTCGACCGCCTGCCGATAAGGCTGGAGGTAGGATTTCTCGCCGGTCAGGAGATAGCCGCGCTGGCTGGTCTCGGCCTCCTGAGCCATCGCAAGCAAACCGGAAAGCAATTCCTGATACTCGACCGCCTCGCGCGCGGCCTCACGATTGGCTCTCTGGGTCTCGACCAGCACGGCGCGTGTGCCGACGATCAACGCCAGCACGGCGAAGCCGATGAACAGCGGCAGCGATTGCCACCGCATGGCGCGTCGAAGGCGAACAATCATTCGATATGCCGGACCAAAAGGAGTTTCCCGCGGGCAGCATTTGGTAAGCGGCGGCGGGGCCGAACGCAATATGCCGCGATCCTGAAGCCGGCATCCGCCGCCAGCCTTGCGAAACCGTGATCATTTGGCTAAGGAGGCGCGCATTCAGCGGCCGGCTTCTGTCGAGCGCTTACTTCCCCTTTCGGTCCTGGGCCGGCTTCAGTCAAAGGCATTTCGCTTCCATGGCGCGCATCGTGATGAAATTCGGCGGAACCTCCGTCGCCGACATCGCCCGCATCCGCAATGTGGCGCGTCACGTCAAACGCGAGGTCGATGCCGGCCATGAGGTCGCTGTCGTGGTTTCGGCGATGGCGGGCAAGACCAATGAACTGGTTGGCTGGACCCGCGAAGCCTCGCCCATGCACGACGCGCGCGAGTATGACGCCGTGGTCGCCTCGGGCGAGCAGGTGACTGCCGGCCTGCTGGCGATCACACTGCAGAATATGGGCGTCCATGCCCGCTCCTGGCAGGGCTGGCAGATCCCGATCAAGACCGACAACGCGCATGGCGCGGCGCGCATCCTCGAAATTGACGGCGCGTTCCTGATCAAGCGCTTCGGCGAGGGCCAGGTGGCTGTCGTCGCCGGCTTCCAGGGCATCGGCCCGGACAACCGCATCGCCACGCTCGGCCGCGGCGGCTCCGACACAAGCGCGGTGGCCATTGCCGCGGCGGTCAAGGCCGACCGCTGCGACATCTACACCGATGTCGACGGCGTCTACACCACCGATCCGCGCATCGAGCCGAAGGCGCGGCGGCTCAACAAGATTTCGTTCGAGGAAATGCTCGAAATGGCCTCGCTCGGCGCCAAGGTCTTGCAGGTGCGCTCGGTCGAGCTTGCCATGGTGCACAGGGTGCGTACGTTCGTGCGGTCGTCCTTCGACGATCCCGATGCGCCCGGAATGGGGGATTTGCTCAATCCTCCGGGAACGCTCATTTGCGACGAGGAAGAGATCGTGGAACAGCAGGTCGTCACCGGAATTGCCTACGCCAAGGACGAAGCGCAGATTTCTCTGCGCCGCGTCGGCGACCGCCCGGGCGTTGCCGCCGGCATTTTCGGCCCGCTGGCCGAGGCCAACATCAATGTCGACATGATCGTCCAGAACATCTCCGAGGACGGCAAGTTCACCGACATGACCTTCACCGTGCCGTCCGGCGACGTGGACAAGGCGTTGGCCGTGCTGGAGCGTCTGAAGGCTTCGATCGGCTATGACGTGGTGCAGTCGGAAGCCGGCATGTCGAAGGTTTCGGTCATCGGCATCGGCATGCGCAGCCATGCCGGTGTGGCCGCCACCGCTTTCAAGGCGCTGGCCGACAAGGCGATCAACATCCGCGCCATCACTACCTCCGAGATCAAGATTTCGATACTGATCGACGGTCCCTACACGGAACTCGCGGTTCGTACTTTGCATTCCGTGTACGGTCTGGATAAGCAGTAGCGAGAGCGATTTGAGTTGTTGCGTGTGCGCCGGTCGCAGTGGAAACTGCGGCGGGCAAAATGCCCATTGGAGAAGAAGCCGCGATGCGTGATACGGCCAGCGGCCCGCGCGTTCTGCTGAAACGGCTCCGCGAGCTCATGCAGGAGCCGCTGGAGCCGCAGGAGCGGCTCGACCGGATCGTGCGCGACATCGCCTCCAACATGGTCGCCGAGGTCTGCTCGCTCTATGTGCTGCGCGCCGATTCGGTGCTCGAACTCTATGCCACCGAAGGTCTGAACCCGAACGCCGTCCATTTGGCGCAACTGCGGCTGGGGCAGGGCCTCGTCGGCACCATTGCCGCGAGCGCGCGGCCGCTCAACCTCTCCAATGCACAGGAACATCCGGCCTTCGCCTACCTGCCGGAGACGGGCGAAGAGATCTACAATTCCTTCCTCGGCGTGCCGGTACTAAGGGCAGGGCGCACGCTGGGCGTGCTGGTGGTGCAGAACAAGACCATGCGCCACTACCGCGACGACGAGGTCGAGGCGCTGGAAACGACCGCCATGGTGATCGCCGAGATGATCGCCACCGGCGATCTCGCGCGCCTGACCCGGCCCGGCCTCGAACTCGATCTGCGCCGTCCCGTCAGCTTTACCGGCCTGTCCTTCAACGAGGGCGTCGGCCTCGGCCATGTCGTGCTGCATGAGCCACGCATCGTCGTCACCAATCTGTTCAACGAGGACAGTGAGGAAGAGGTGCGCCGGCTGGAGACGTCGCTCGGTTCGCTCAGGCTTTCTATCGACGACATGCTGGAGCGGCGCGATGTCGCCTTCGAGGGCGAACATCGCGAGGTGCTCGAAGCGTATCGCATGTTTGCCAACGACCGCGGCTGGGTGCGCCGGCTGGAAGAGGCGATCCGCAACGGCCTGACAGCGGAAGCGGCGGTGGAAAAGGTCCAAAGCGACATGCGCGCCCGCATGCTGCACATGACCGATCCTTATTTGCGCGAGAGGATGAGCGACTTCGACGATCTCGCCAACCGGCTGCTGCGCCAGCTGATGGGGCGCGGGCCTGACGACGTCGCGGCGTCACTGCCGAAGGATGCCATCCTGGTCGCGCGCTCGATGGGCGCGGCCGAACTGCTTGATTATCCCAGGGACAAGCTGCGCGGCGTGGTGCTGGAAGACGGCGCTGCCACCAGCCATGTCGTCATCGTAGCGCGCGCCATGGGCATTCCGGTCGCCGGCCAGATGAAGGGCGCCGTTTCCATGGCGGAAAACGGCGATGCCATCATCGTCGACGGCGAGGAAGGCACCATCCATCTGCGGCCGCAGCCCGACCTCGAAGCTGCCTATGCCGAAAAAGTGCGCTTCCGGGCGCGCCGGCAGGAAGTCTACCGGGAACTGCGCAAGAAGCCGTCGGTGACCAAGGACGGCGTCCAGGTCGACCTGCTGATGAATGCGGGCCTGGCCGTCGACCTGCCGCAGCTGGCCGAGGCGGGTGCCGCCGGCATCGGCCTGTTCCGCACCGAATTGCAGTTCATGGTCGCCTCGACCTTCCCGCGTGCCGAGGCGCAGGAGCGGCTCTACCGCGACGTGCTGGACGCGGCGCGCGGCAAGCCGGTCACCTTCCGCACCATCGACATCGGCGGCGACAAGGTGCTGCCCTACTTCAAGGGCGCCATCCAGGAAGAAAACCCTGCGCTCGGCTGGCGCGCGATCCGGCTGACGCTCGACCGGCCGGGTCTGCTCAGGACCCAGATCCGCGCTCTGCTGAAGGCCTGCGGCGGGCGCGAACTGAAGCTGATGCTGCCGATGGTTACCGAACTCGGCGAAATCGCCCAGGCGCGCGAGATCATCGACCGCGAAGTGCGGCATCTCTCCCGCTTTGCCCACCATCTGCCGACCAGCCTCAAGGTGGGCGCCATGCTGGAAGTGCCGTCGCTGCTGTTCCAGCTCGACGAGTTGATGAAGGCGGTCGATTTCGTCTCGGTCGGCTCCAACGACCTGTTCCAGTTCGTCATGGCGGTCGATCGGGGGAACACGCAGCTCTCCGACCGCTTCGACACGCTTTCGACGCCTTTCCTGCGGGTTCTGAAGCAGATCGCCGACGCCGGGGTTCGCAACCACACGCCGGTGACGCTGTGCGGCGAGCTTGCCGGAAAACCCATTTCCGCCATGGCGCTGATCGGCCTTGGCTACCGCTCGATCTCGATGTCTCCAGCCTCGATCGGCCCGGTCAAGGCGATGTTGACCGAACTGCCACTGGAGGAATTGGAGGCTTTCTTTGCCGACAATCTGATGGCGCCAGCTCAAGGGCTGCCGATGCGGGCGCTGCTGCAGGCCTTCGCCGACGACCGCTCCATCCCGCTATAGCATTAGCCATGGTCAATCTTCCCCGCGAGCGTATGGATCAGGTCGTCAAGCGTTTCGAGATGCTCGAAGCGCAGATGTCGGCCGGCCCGGCGGCCGATGCCTATGTGAAGATGGCCTCGGAGTATGCCGAGCTGCAGGACATGGTGGCCAAGGTCAGGGAACTGCGCTCAGTCGAGCGCGAGCAAGCCGACCTCGAGGCGATGCTTGCCGACAAGGGCACCGATGCCGAGATGCGGGCCCTGGCGGAGGCAGATCTGCCCGGCGTCGAAGCGCGTATCGAAGAGCTGCAGAAGGACATCCAGATCCTGCTGTTGCCCAAGGATGCGGCCGACGACAAGAACGCCATCCTTGAAATCCGCGCCGGCACCGGCGGCGATGAGGCGGCATTGTTCGCCGGCGACCTTTTTCGCATGTATGAGCGCTATGCCGCCGAACGCGGCTGGCGCTTCGAGACGGTGTCGGCCAGCGACGGCGATGCCGGCGGCTTCAAGGAAATCATCGCCACCATTTCCGGTAGGGGCGTCTTTGCGCATCTGAAATTCGAATCCGGCGTGCACCGCGTGCAGCGCGTGCCGGCGACCGAGGCCAGCGGGCGCATCCACACTTCGGCGGCGACGGTGGCCGTTCTGCCGGAAGCCGAAGAGGTCGACATCGATATCCGCGCCGAAGACATCCGCATCGACACGATGCGCGCCTCGGGTTCGGGCGGCCAGCACGTCAACACCACCGATTCTGCGGTGCGCATCACCCATTTGCCGACCGGCATCATGGTGGTGCAGGCGGAGAAGTCGCAGCATCAGAACCGGGCGAAAGCCATGCAGATCCTGCGTGCGCGGCTTTACGACCTTGAGCGCAGCAAGGCAGACGAGGAGCGCTCGGAGTCGCGCAAATCGCAGGTTGGTTCGGGCGACCGTTCGGAGCGCATCCGCACCTACAATTTCCCGCAGGGCCGCCTTACCGACCATCGTATCAACCTGACGCTCTACAAGCTCGACCGGGTGATGATGGGCGAGCTCGACGAGGTCATCAATGCGCTGATCGCCGACCATCAGTCGAAGCTGCTCGCCGATATCGGCTTCGATGGCTGACATGTTGCCCGGCGCGCTCGGGCCGTTGTTGCGGGTGGCGCGGGAGCGGCTTGCCGCGGCCGGCCTTTCCGACCCGGCGCTGGATGCCAGGCTGATCGTCGAACATTTTTCCGGCACGGACCGTACGCAGGCGATCGCCGACCCGCAACGGACGGTCGATGCGGGTGCGGTTGCCGCAATCGGCGCTGCTCTGCAGCGCCGCATGGCCGGCGAACCGGTGCACCGCATCCTCGGGTTTCGCGAGTTTTACGGCCTGCGGCTGTCGCTGTCGCCGGAAACGCTGGAGCCGCGGCCGGACACCGAAACGCTGGTCGAGGCGATCCTGCCTTTTGCCGGAGCGACGGCCGAAAGGCTGGGGGAATACCGTATCCTCGATCTCGGCACCGGTACCGGCGCGATTGCGCTGGCGCTGCTCAGCGCGGTTCCGGCCGCGACCGCCACCGGGGTCGATATTTCACAAGACGCGCTGGCAACCGCGATACGTAATGCCGAGCAACTCGGATTCGCCGGCCGGTTCGTGGGGCTGCAGTCCGACTGGTTCGAAAAAGTTTCGGGCCGATACCATGTAATTGCCGCAAACCCTCCCTATATATCGTCTGGAGACATTGGAAATCTGCAGGACGAAGTCCGCGATTTCGATCCGCACAGAGCCCTTGATGGCGGTGTGGACGGTCTTGGCCCCTACAGGATCATCGCCGCCGAGGCGGCAAAGTTTCTGGAAGCAGAAGGCAAGATAGCGGTCGAGATCGGCCACTCGCAGCGCAATGAGGTCAGAGACATATTCGCGGCAGCCGGCTACAGGCTGGCCGGGGCATTCGTCGATCTTGGCGGAAACGACAGGGTTCTTATGTTTGAACAGGGAAAGCCTTGATGCAGTGCAAAAAAGCGCTTGGCAATGCCGGGGAATGCGGCTAGGGTCCGCCCTAACCGGATGAGACGAAGCAGGCAGTGCTCTTAGCGATTCGGTTTTCCTTGGAAATAGCTGCCTTCTTGCGCAAACGACGCCCAAGCTTCGTGCGGGAATCGTCCGGCAAGTGATGTAACCGGAACGGGATGACACGTGGCGCCAACGCAATTGATGCGGGCGAACGCCGGTGAAGAAACGAAACGGCTGGCTGCATGAGCGCCTCCGTTCGTGAAACGTTTTTCGAAAATTTCAAAATGAAGAGAGTCTTATGAGGCCACAACAGCAGAACAGGCGCATGCGCGGTCGCAACAACAATGGCGGCGGCGGTGGCAACAACAATAACAACAACAACAACCGCAAGGGCCCAAATCCCCTGACGCGCAACTACGAGAGCAACGGCCCGGACGTGAAAATCCGTGGATCGGCTCAGCAGATCGCCGAAAAATACGCCACTCTGGCCCGTGATGCGCAAAGCTCCGGCGACCGGGTTATGGCGGAAAATTACCTCCAGCACGCCGAGCACTACAACCGCATCATTGCCGCCGCACAGGCGCAGATGCCGATCCAGAATGCCCCGCAGAACCGCGACGAATTCGACGACGATGAAGATCGCGACGATTTTGACAATGCCGGCAGCGGCAATGGCGGCGAGACGCAAGCGCCGATGGCGAACCACGGCAACGGTCCGCAGCCGACGATTGAGGGCACGCCGGCCGAACTCGCATACGGCCAGGAAAACGGCCGTGAGAACAACAGTGGCCGTGACAATAATGGCCGCAACAACAACGGCCGCGACAACAATGGCCGCAACCGTGACCGCCGCCCCAATGGCGGCTATGGCCAGAACGACCAGCGTGGCGACTTTGCCCAGCGTGGCGAGCAGAACGGCCAGCGCGGCGACCAGCAGCGCTTCACCGAAACCCCGGCACAGGCGGAAACCGTTTCCGCGGTTGAGCCCGAAGCCGAGAGCGGTTTCTCCGAGCCGGCGCCGCTGTACGAAAACCTGTCGCCGGCGGCTCTTGCCGCCCGGGCCGAACTCAATGAGGCAGCCGCGGAGAGCGGCGCTGCCCGTCGCCCGCGGCGTCCGCGCCGCCCGCGCAACAATGCCGATCAGGTCGGTGACGAACAGTCTGGTGGTGGCCAGGTGGTGGATGGCGCCGGCGAGACCGCTGCCGCTGTTGACGTGGTTGATGCGGCGCCGGCCGAAAGCCCTGCCGGCGACCCGTTCGCCGTCGACGCCAACAACTGACCCACAAGACATAAGTCGATGAAACGGCGGAGAGAAATCTCCGCCGTTTTCGTTTGCTCGGCGATGCAATATCATCAGCCGGACGTCTTGAGCGGCAATGGCTTGCGCCCCATATCTGGCGTGAACTGGACCCGGCTCGGATGAGCGGGTCCGTCACCGCAATCTGATCCGGTGCCGCAAAGCGGGCCGGTGATGGAAGGAGACAGATATGAACCTCGAGAAATACTCCGAGCGCGTCCGCGGATTCATTCAGTCCGCCCAGACCATGGCGCTCTCGCGCAATCACCAGCAATTCACTCCCGAACATATGCTGAAGGTCCTCGTCGATGACGATGAGGGGCTGGCCGCCTCGCTGATCGAGCGCGCCGGCGGCAACGTGCGCGACGTCAAGCTTGGCGTCGAGACCGCCCTTGAGGCCATGCCCAAGGTGGAAGGCGGCAACGGCCAGCTTTATCTCGCGCAGCCGCTGGCCAAGGTGTTTTCGACCGCCGAGGAATTGGCCAAGAAAGCCGGCGACAGCTTTGTCACGGTTGAACGGCTTTTGCAGGCTCTGGCCATGGAGAAGTCGGCCAAGACGGCCGATATCCTGTCCAAGGCCGGCGTCACAGCGCAGGCGCTGAACCAGGTGATCAACGACGTCCGCAAGGGCCGTACCGCCGATTCGGCGAGCGCCGAGCAGGGCTATGACGCGCTAAAGAAATACGCGCGCGACCTTACCGCCGATGCCCGCGCCGGCAAGCTCGACCCTGTGATTGGCCGTGACGACGAGATCCGCCGCACCATCCAGGTGCTGTCGCGGCGTACCAAGAACAACCCGGTGCTGATCGGCGAGCCGGGCGTCGGCAAAACGGCGATCGCCGAAGGTCTGGCGCTGCGCATCGTCAATGGCGACGTGCCCGAATCGCTGAAGGACAAGCAGTTGATGGCGCTCGACATGGGCGCGCTGATTGCCGGCGCCAAATATCGCGGCGAGTTCGAGGAGCGGCTGAAGGCCGTGCTCAACGAAGTCACCTCGGCGGCCGGCGGCATCATCCTGTTCATCGACGAGATGCACACGCTGGTCGGCGCCGGCAAGGCCGATGGCGCCATGGACGCTTCGAACCTGTTGAAGCCGGCGCTGGCGCGCGGCGAACTGCACTGCGTCGGCGCGACCACGCTCGATGAATACAGGAAGCATGTCGAGAAGGACGCGGCCCTTGCCCGCCGGTTCCAGCCGGTCTTCGTCAACGAGCCGTCGGTGGAAGATACCGTGTCGATCCTGCGTGGCCTGAAGGAGAAGTACGAGCAGCACCACAAGGTGCGCATCTCGGATTCGGCGCTGGTCGCGGCGGCGACCTTGTCCAACCGCTACATCGCCGACCGTTTCCTGCCGGACAAGGCGATCGACCTTGTCGACGAAGCCGCGTCGCGGCTGAGGATGCAGGTCGATTCCAAGCCCGAGGCGCTGGACGAAATCGATCGCCGCATCATGCAGCTCAAGATCGAGCGCGAGGCACTGAAGGTCGAGAAGGACGAGGCGTCAAAGGACCGGCTCGCGCGTCTCGAAAAGGAACTCGTCGGCCTCGAGGAGGAATCGACCGAGATCACCGCCAAATGGCAGTCGGAGAAGCAGAAGCTTGGCCTCGCCGCTGACCTCAAGAAGCAGCTCGACGCGGCCCGCAACGACCTCGCCATTGCCCAGCGCAAGGGTGAATTCCAGCGCGCCGGCGAGCTTGCCTATGGCAAGATCCCGGAACTGGAAAAGAAGCTGAAGGAAGCCGAAGCTCAGGACGGCAAGGCCGGCATGGTCGAAGAGGTGGTCACGCCCGACCACGTCGCCCATATCGTGTCGCGTTGGACCGGCATTCCGGTCGACAAGATGCTGCAGGGCGAGCGCGACAAGCTGCTGCGCATGGAAGACGAGATCGGCAAGCGAGTCGTCGGCCAGGGCGAAGCGGTACAGGCGGTGTCCAAGGCCGTGCGTCGTGCCCGGGCCGGGCTGCAGGATCCGAACCGGCCGATCGGCTCGTTCATGTTCCTCGGACCGACCGGCGTCGGCAAGACCGAACTGACCAAGGCGCTGGCCAATTTCCTGTTCGACGACGAGAGCGCTATGGTGCGCATCGACATGTCGGAATACATGGAGAAGCACTCGGTCGCCCGGCTGATCGGAGCGCCTCCCGGTTATGTCGGCTATGAGGAAGGCGGTGCGCTGACCGAAGCGGTGCGGCGCCGGCCCTATCAGGTCGTGCTGTTCGACGAGATCGAGAAGGCGCATCCGGATGTCTTCAACGTGCTGTTGCAGGTGCTCGACGACGGGCGGCTGACCGACGGGCAGGGCCGCACGGTCGACTTCCGCAACACGCTGATCGTCATGACGTCGAACCTCGGCGCCGAATATCTGGTCAATCTCGGCGAAGAGCAGGACGTCGATGCCGTGCGCGACGAGGTTATGAGCGTGGTGAGAGCCTCGTTCAGGCCGGAGTTCCTCAACCGCGTCGACGAGGTGATCCTGTTCCACCGGCTGCGCCGGCAGGATATGGGCCGCATCGTCGAGATCCAGCTCAAGCGGCTGGAAAGCCTGCTCGCCGACCGCAAGATCACACTGTCGCTCGACCAGGATTCGATCGACTGGCTGGCGGCGAAGGGCTACGACCCGGCCTATGGCGCGCGGCCGCTGAAGCGGGTGATGCAGAAGGACCTGCAAGATCCGCTGGCGGAAAAAATCCTGCTTGGCGAGATACTCGACGGCTCGACCGTCAAGGTCACCGCCGGCTCCGACCGGTTGAATTTCCGGTCCAGGCCCACTGTGGTGCCGACCGACGCGGCAGCCTGATCCAACGCCGCGCGTCCGACCGGACGCGCGGCATTTTCTTATGAAACAACAATCCTTTGACGGGGGTGCAGATGACGCTGGACGACTACAACAGCTTCTGCGCCTCGCTGCCGCAGACGACGCATGTCGTGCAGTGGGGCGGGGCCGATGTCTGGAAAGTCGGTGGCAAGGTCTTCACCATCGCCGGCCATGACCGGGAGGGTGGCGTCTTCGTCACCTTCAAATGCTCTGAAATGGCTTATGACGTGCTGAAGGATCAGCCCGGCTGCCGGCCGGCGCCCTATCTCGCCTCGCGCGGCATGAAATGGATCCAGCGTCAGACAAGCCAGAGCATGGATGATGATGCGCTGAAGGACTATCTCGGCGAAAGCCACCGCCTCGTCGTCCTCAAGCTGACGAAGCAGACGCGCAAGGAATTGGGCCTGTAGCAACCAGTAATCCGCCATCTTCATGCCCGGTTCATGTTGGAAAGCTTATGTTGTGGTTTGCTGGCGAAGGGGTTTGCCTGCAGGCTTTTGACGATCAGGGCGTTCCTTGCGCATCCAAACGGTGGCGAGAACGTTCTGGTGGGAACACTGCCGGGCGGCGGCAATTACGCATGACCCCGAAAATCGAAATTCGATTTTCGGAAAGGATCATGCGCAGACATGAAGTGTTACAGCGACCTTTGCGCGTCCAAACGGACGCGCGGCGCTGTAAGTACCGGAGAGTTTGACCACCATGTTCCGCACGATCCTTGCCTTTTCGGTGCTCGCCCCCGGGCTGCTCACGTCCAGCGCCATGGCATCGCCGACTGTGGACAACGCACTGCCGGCCGTCCGCGCCGCCGATAGCGGCGGCATTGTGCTTGCCCAGGACGGCAATCTCGACATCTATTACGACGCCAGGGGCAACCGCGTCATCGTCGATGCCGAGACCGGCAAGGTCATCGCCATCCAGCCGCCGCAGACCAGGCTCGACCGCCGCGCGCTGCGCCGGGAAATGCGGGCACGTGAGCTTGGACGCGCACCGGTCGAAGACGACGACCGCTACTATCTCGACGATCCCGAAGACATGGCGCGTTTCCGCCGCAGGCAACTGGACGATCAGGGACGAATCCCCGGCCCGCCGGTTGATGAATACGATCCTGAAAGCGACAGATTCCTGGGGGCCGCTCCGCAGGATGATGCCAATGACAGCGACACCTATCCGGAAGCGCCGAAATCCGCTGAACCGCGGCCCGTCAAGCGCCAGCCGCTGAACGAAGCCTCTATCGATCCCGCCGAACCGGCGGCGCCCGCCGACCAGGCCGCGCTGCCGCCGAAAGCCGGTGGCAAGACCGTGGTCGATCCCTCGCTTTCACTCGGCGCACGCCAGGATGTAGCCGCCTTGCAGGTGCTGCTCGACCGCGCCGGCGCTTCACCCGGCGTCGTCGACGGGCGCTTCGGCTCCAATGTCGACAAGGCGCTTGCCGCCTATAACCAGATCACCGGCAGCAATCTGCGCTCGACCGACGCGGTCGGCATCCAGGCTGCGCTGGCGCAAACCGGTGGCGATGCTTTCGCCAATTATACGATCACGCCCGAGGACGCGGCCGGGCCTTATGTCGCCTCGATACCGGAGGATTACAGCCAGAAGGCGCAGCTCGACCGCATGGCTTACACCTCCGTCACCGAAGCCTTGGCCGAACGGTTCCACATGGACGAGAACTACCTGAAGGGGCTCAATCCCGAGGCCGACTTCAGCCGTCCCGGCACCATCATCAAGGTCGCCAATTTCGGCAGGCTGGTGGCGACGCCGGTTGCCCGCATCGTCGCCGACAAGGACAAGAAGCAGGTGTTCGCCTATGACGCCGGTGGCAAGCTGGTCGCGGCCTATCCGGCCACCATCGGTTCAGCCGACACGCCCTCGCCGACCGGCACCCATACGGTGTCGCGCGTCGCGCTCGATCCGAACTACACCTACAACCCCAGCATCAATTTCAAGCAGGGCCAGAACGACAAAATCCTGACCATCCCGCCGGGTCCGAACGGCCCCGTCGGCTCGGTGTGGATCGCGCTGGACAAGCCGACCTATGGCATTCACGGCACGCCCGATCCCTCCAAGATCGGCAAGACCGAAAGCCATGGCTGCGTGCGCCTGACAAATTGGGATGCGCGTGAACTGGCCAAGCTGGTGTCGCCGGGCGTCACCGTCGAGTTCGTCGGCGGTCCCTCGGCCGATGATGTTGCGGAGCAAGTGAGCGCTCCAGCGCAGTGATATCGGCCTGCCCATAAGGCAGACCGATATCCAAAGCTGGATTCATGAGCGCAGGGCGCTGGCTGGTTGTTGCCGGCCCGCAACAAGTCTAAGCAGACGCTCATGAAGTCTCCGAGCGAAGCCGCAGCCGTTCCCCTGAGCAGGGCGCTTTCCAACGGTACATTTTGCCCGCAGTCGCAGCGCAAGTTCGTGTTGGTCGCGGCGATCCTGGCGTCAGCGCTCGGCTTCATCGACGGGTCGATCCTGGCCATTGCCATGCCGGCAATGCGCGTCGACCTCGGCGCCAGCCTGGCCGAGGTCCAGTGGATTTCCAACGCCTATGCGCTGACGCTGTCGGCGCTGATTCTGGCCGGCGGCGCCGCCGGCGACCGGTTTGGCCTCAGGCGCGCCTTCGTTGCCGGCATCGCGCTGTTCATCGTCGCTTCGCTGGCCTGCGCGGTGGCGCCGAATGCGCTGGTGCTCATCGCCTTTCGCGCCATTCAGGGCATTGGTGCGGCGATCATGGTGCCGGGCAGCCTCGCCATCATCGCCAAGGCCTATCCGAAGAAGGAGCGCGGCCGGGCGATCGGCATCTGGGCCGCCGCCTCGGCGCTGACGACGGCGCTCGGTCCGGTGCTCGGCGGCTTCGTTCTGTCGGCCTTTGGCGGCGGTATCTGGCGGGCGATCTTCGCCGTCAACCTGCCGCTCGGGCTGATCTCGATCTATCTCCTGCTGGCCAAGATTCCCGCCGACGCGCCGACGGAGAAGCGAAGCCTCGATCTCGGCGGCGCCGCTCTCGCCACGCTTGCCTTCGGGGCGCTTGCCTACGGACTGACCTCGATGAGCGCCGAAGGCAGCGGGCTGATGTCGGGGCCGAGCATCGCCGCAGGCGCCGTGCTGCTTATCATCTTCATCGTCTTCGAGCTTCGGCAGCGCGAGCCGATGATCGATCTCAAGCTGTTTCGGATCGGCGCCTTTGCCGGCGCCAACCTCGCCACCTTCTTCCTGTATTTCGCCCTGTCGGCCAATCTGTTCTACCTGCCGATGCTGTTGATCGCCGGATGGGGGCTGAGCACCAAAGAGGTCGGTTTCATCTTCCTGCCGCTGTCGGCGTCGATCGCGCTGCTGTCGGGTCTCGTCGGCCAGTGGTCGGATCGCATCGGTCCGCGTTTTCCGATCGCCAGCGGCTGCCTGGTAGTTGCCATCGCCTTTGCCGGGCTGGCTTTGCTCACTCATGCCGGCATGCACAATTTCTGGACCGGTATCTTTCCGCTGATGGCCGTGATGGGGCTCGGCATGGCGCTGGTGGTGTCGCCGCTGTCGACGGCGGTCATGACCGCGGTCGAGGACAAGGATACCGGCGCCGCTTCCGGCATCAACAATGCGGTTTCGCGCATTGGCGGGCTGATTGCTGTGGCGGCGATGGGCTCGCTCGCGGCCTGGGTCTATTCGACGATGCTCGATACCAGCGTCAGGCCGGGCATTCCGGGGTTCGGAGAACCGGCATTGGCCGGCCTGGCGCCAGACCTTGATGCAACACGGCTCGCCGCCAGCGATGCGGCGTTCGCGGCCGTGTCGACAGTGACGGCCGTGCTTTGCCTCCTTGCCGCTGTTATCGCCTGGGCCACCGTTTCGGGGCAAAAGCTGCCTTGGTCACGAGCCGAAGAGGAGCAGTCGACCTGATTCGGAGCCGACCCGATTCGGAATGCTCTGATGGGGCGATTATGATTCGCCGGCGTCGAGTGTGACGGCTTAAAGCGCGTCGCGCTGAAACGGATTCATACGACGCGCTTTAAGTGTTTGTTTTGAGGCATGTCGTTGTCCCAGAACCGCGGCACACTTCTGGGCGACATGCATTAGCCTTCGATCTTGGCGCTCGCGACCTTCAGCGGATTGCTGTCTTCCTGCTTGAGCAGTTCATCGATGCGCTCGCGCTCGCGCTTGAAAGCGACCAGGTCGTCGCCCTTCAGCACCTTGCCGACCGGCAGGCGCACGCGCATCGGGTCGACCTTGGTGCCGTTGACGATCAGCTCGTAGTGAAGATGCGGACCGGTGGAGAGGCCGGTCTGACCGAGGAAGCCGATGGTCTGGCCCTGGCGGACATGAACGCCCGGTTCGATGCCTTTGGCAAAGGCGCTCTGGTGATTGTAGGAGGTCTCGTAGCCATTGGCATGGCGGATGATGATCTGCTTGCCGTAGCCGCCGGCCCAGCCGGCCTTTTCGATGGTGCCGTTGCCGGCGGCGATGATCGGCGTTCCGATCGGCGCCGCCCAGTCGACGCCGGTATGCATGCGGACATAACCGAGGATCGGATGTCGGCGGGCGCCGAAGCCGGAGCGGAATTTCCCGGCCGGCAGGGGATTGCGCAGCAGGAACTGCTCGGCGCTCGATCCATCCTCGTCGAAATAGTCGGTCGAGCCGTCCTGCATCTGGAAGCGGTAGAAATTGCGTGTCTGGCCGCCGAAGGTCGACGAGACATAGAGCAGTTCCGATTCGTCGGAGGCCTGGTCGTCGCCGTCAGGCTGCGAGAACAGCACGTCGATGCGGTCCGATGGATTGAGCCTGGACTGGAAGTCGACGCCGGAGGCCAGGAGCTTGACCAATTGCTGGGTCAGCTTCTTCGACATGCCATAGGAATAGGCGGCGCGGTAGATGCCGTCATAGACATTCGGCAGATTGCCGCGCACCACCACCGGTGCCGACGAATCGTCGAACGCGGTCAGCAATTCGGGGTTCGGCTCCGGTTCCTGCGCCGGCACATACTGGCCGCGGTCGTCGAGCGCGATGGTGACGATGTGCGTTGTCTTGTCATAGACGCTGGTGCGAACGACCTTGGCGGCGTCGCCATGTACCTCGAGCCCGACCCGCAGCACGGTTCCGGCCTTCAGCGCCGGTGCGTTGAGCAGCTTGCCGATCGCCTCCGCCATGCCGGTGGCGTCATCGCCCGTATAGCCCGAATCAGCGAAAGCCTCGGCAATGTCGCGGTCCCTGGTGAAGGGAATGATTTCCTCGGCGAAAGCCGGGGTCTGGTCGTCGAGCGCGACGCGCGGCGCCACCGAGACGTTTTCCGGCACGATCTTGACGTCGTAGGAGCCGGCCATCGATTCGGCGAAGGCATCGCCGAATCGCTGCGGGTCGACATAATGCAGCGAGGCGACCTGCACGGCGCCGTCGCTGAGGTCGGTGCCGGCTTCGCGCACCACTTTTTCCACCTCGTCGGCGGACAGGTCGCTTTTCTCGTCGAAGGAGGCCGTCTCGACCGGGAAATCGACCGTCTTCAGGCTCATCTCGCTTTCGACCTTGGCGCCGTAGATCTGGCCCCCAACTGCGGAAGCCGTCGCCGGCTGCGCCGGCGTCGAGTCGCCATCGTCGCCGAACACCTGCATCGGGTCGAAAGGCGGATAGGCGCGGTTGGTGGTGTGGCCGGCGGCCAGCGCCATCTTGATCTGCACGAACGGCATGGTGTGGATAACGTCGCGGTCACCGACCTTGGTCACCATCGACACTTCCATGCGCCGGCGGTCCTTGGCCTTGGCGATCTGGCGCGGCGCCACCAGCCTGGTGGTCTTGGCGACCTCGCCGGAATCGCCGCCGCTTTCGAGCTGGGCCAGTTCGGCGATTTCGGGCGGGGTTGCCAGCTGCTGGCGGCCGTCAAGGGCGGCAAACAACGCCACGCCCATCAGCACACTCGAGGTCACGCCGGTAAGAAAGGTGCCCGACAGCCAGCGCGCCGAAACCTCGCGCCGGTCGGGCGGGCCGCTGCGGCCATCCGCGATCAGCGGCGGCTCATTGCCGAGTTCGGCTATGACATCTTCCGTGTCTGGCATCCAGAAAGGCTGCTTCTTCCCCGGGCGGAACGGCTTTTCGCTTCTGTTGGGCCATGACATTTGCCTGTCACGGCGAGTGAAGTCAACGAAGCGGCGAAATCCCCACGCACACGCTCTGTTTTACAGCCCCTTGTAGAGAGGCGTCTTTATCCTCTTGTAGGAGGCTCCGAACCGTGATGCGCAGACCCCGCTTTGGCTCTTATAGGAAGGCACCTCGCGGGCCGCGCCGAGCCCTTCTTTGTTGGCCTTGGTGTCGAACGGCAATGCGGCGGCAATAGGGCTCCTTTTTGGCAATGCCAATGTTCCCTTGGGGCAGTCCGCGTCGCCAAAACTTCTGTCGTAAAAAGTTCAAAAACATCGTCGATGACTGTTGACAGTTCTGGTTGGTGGCGACTATATACGCCTCACGAACGAGGGCGGTGCGCCGCTGGCGG
>NZ_JAMYPF010000018.1:0-139070 GCF_040320205.1 Mesorhizobium sp. M0761 | reverse complement strand
GGCTCGACCGGAGCAACCGGTGATACCGGCGCGACCGGTGCAACGGGCTCGACCGGCGCGACTGGTGCTACCGGAGCCACAGGTGATACCGGGGCGACAGGCTCGACTGGTGCAACGGGCTCTACTGGTGCGACCGGCGCCACAGGTGCAACTGGCGACACGGGAGCCACAGGTTCGACTGGTGCAACGGGCTCCACGGGAGCAACCGGTTCGACCGGAGCTAATGGCTCGACCGGAGCTACTGGCTTGACTGGTGCAACAGGCTCTACTGGCTCGACCGGAGCGACTGGCTCAGCCGGATCGACGGGAGCGACCGGAGCGACCGGCCCGGGCGGTGACACAGGTGACCACCACCATGGCAATAACGGCTTTGGCAACGGAGATCAGGATGCACCTGGTAATTCCGGGAACCATAACAATGCCGAAAACGGCCCTGGTCACAAAGCCAACGTCACGACCAATACGCTGGGCCTAAAGGACTCGACGCAGTTCCTGCAATCCGGCTCGACCGACAGTGGTGCCGTCAGCCATGCGTCGTTCCGGCAGCTTGTTGGCCTTGCGGCCAGTTCGGTGACGACCGACCTCCTGAATGTCCTCAACACGATCAGTGGATTTGGTCAGAACCAGAACAAGCCGTTAGGTGCGAGCACCGACCTGATCTCGGACAAGACCAAGCAGGGCGCCGGCTACGCCAACACCGACGACACAGTGAAGAAGGCTCTGAAGGATATTCTGAAGCCGCATGAGTGAGCAGTGAGTGAACCTGGACAGGAAATGGTCCAGATTAAACCAGGCGCGCGGGCTTCGCTGGAAAGCGGACCCGCGCGCTGATCATTCCAGGTTATTGGGTTCTCGACCATGGTCAGCCACCATGACCACACAGGATGAAAACGTACGCGCGGACTTCGCGGGAGAGCGGAATTCGCGCGTTCATCATTTTCAAACAGGGATTGGCATCAGAGTCGCGTGGCCGGTCGGTTCGAAGTATAATGCGGCGTTGCCGGAAACCTCGGCAGAAATACCTCGGCTTGGGCATTTTCGAACCCTCGCCCTGCGTACCGGATGAGAAGTCCATGGTAAACGTGCCCGTAAACGCCGAAAACCAGCCGGCCTCGATCCGTGCCGACGCCGAAGGCGACGTCGCAGCGCGCCAAGCGGGCGGCCACAACGCGGCGGCGCGGACCCCCGGCGGTCCCGCCGAGCGCGACCAGATCGGGCCACGCATCAAGGCAGTACTGCAGGCCGCGCGTTATCATGGCGTCGAACTCGACCCCAACGAACTCGGGACGGCGAGCGCGGTTCCGACCGCTACCGATCTCTCCGAATGGGCGCAGACCGCCGGCATGTGGGCGCGTGCCCTGCGTATCCGCTGGTCACATCTTTTGCGCTTCCAGGATACCGGACCGGTCGTGCTGTTGTTCAGCGATGGCGGCGCGGCCCTCCTGACCGGAGCGAGTGCGGAGCGCAATGTCGTCTTCCTCAAAAGTGCCGACGCGCCGGACGACGGTGAGGCCACCCCGATCGACGAGCTTCGGCTGTCGCGGGTGTGGACGGGCGAGGCGGTGCTGCTGCGCGCGACACGGTCGCACGTGGCGGCGGATGCGCCTTTCACCCTTCACTGGCTCACCCAACTGGTGCGGCTAGAAAGCCAGCCCCTGCGCGACATAGCCATTGCCTCGTTCACGCTGAGCATTCTGACCATCCTGCCGCCACTCATCGCAATGACGCTGGTCAACAAGGTGCTGCAGTTCAACAGCATCTCGACGTTGCTGCTCTTGTCTGCGGTGATTGCCGTGGTCTTCGCCTATGAGACACTTCTTGGCCATGCGCGGCGACTGATCATCAACGTCGTCGGCGCCCGTCTGGACACCAAGCTGCAGTTGCACGTCTTTAGCCGGCTCTTGCGCCTGCCGCTCGACTATTTCGAGCGTCATCCGGCCGGCGAGACGATGTATCATCTGGCCCAAGTCTATCGTATTAGAGAGTTCCTGACCGGAAAACTTCTCAGCACGTTCCTGGATCTGATCACATTGTGCGTGCTGATACCGGTCATGTTCTACATCAACGCCACGCTCGCCTGGGTGGTAATGGCGTGCGCGGCCGTGATCATGCTGATCATCCTTGCCTTTCTCAGACCGCTGCGCCGCAGATACCAGCGAGTGGTCGAAGCCGAGACCTGGAAGTCGGCAGCGCTTGGCGAGACTGTCGTCGGCATCAAGACAGTGAAGGCGCTCGGCCTCGAGCCGCAGCGCAAGGCGCTCTGGGATGAGCGCGTAGCGGAAGCCGGAAAGGCTCGCCTCGCCTTCGGGCAGCTTGCAAGCTGGCCGCAGACGCTGGTCACGCCGATCGAACGCGTCATGGTGCTCGGCACCATGCTGATCGGCGCCTATCTCGCATTGAACGACCGCTCGGGCTATATGGTTGGCAGCCTGTTTGCCTTCATGATGATCTCCCAGCGCGTAGCGCAGCCGCTGGTCGGCCTAGCCCGGCTGGTTGAAGACTACGAGGAGGTCGGTGCAGCTATTGGCGAGGCGGCCTCGGTTCTCAACCGGCCGCTGGAGAGCAGTTCGAATTCCACCGGCCTGAGACCCAGGCTTGTGGGCGAGGTCACTTTCAGCGACCTGACATTCAGCTACATCGCTACAAAGACACCGGCGCTTGACCGGGTCAGCTTCCACATTCCCGCCGGCAGCATGTTTGGCATTGTTGGGCGTAGCGGTTCGGGAAAATCAACGATCGCGCGCCTCCTACAGGGAATCAACCGCGACTACAGTGGCTTCCTCAAACTTGATGGCGTCGACCTCAAGGAGATCAACCTACGCCATCTTCGCCAAGGGCTCGGCGTGGTCCTGCAGGACAATTTTCTCTTTCGCGGGTCGATCCGCGATAACATCATCGCCGGGCGTCCAGGCTTGACGCTTTCCGATGCCATGCGCGCCGCGCACCTCGCCGGCGCCCAGGAATTCATCGAGCGCATGCCCAATGGCTATGACACCTATATCGAGGAAGGTTCGCCCAATTTGTCAGGCGGTCAAAAGCAGCGGCTGGCGATCGCACGCGCCCTCATCCACGACCCGACCATTCTCATCCTCGACGAAGCGACCAGCGCGCTCGACCCGGAGAGCGAGGCAGTGGTAAGCGCCAATCTTATGCGCATCGCCAGCGGCCGCACGATGATCATCGTTTCGCACCGGCTGTCCTCGCTAACAGAATGCGACAACATCCTGGTTATGGATCAAGGTAAGGTCCTTGACGTCGCGCCGCACTCGACACTGCTCGAGCGCTGCGCGCTGTATCGCCAGCTGTGGTCGCAGCAAAACCGGCACCTCGACGGCCGTCATGGCCGCCCGGTCGCCATCCCACCGCGGTTTGTTTGACGATGCCACGACTCAGATGCGCTTCAGGTCCGGTAACCCATGAGTAGCACCTCTCTCATCACCCTCCCCTCTCGGCGGCATCGGATGGAAACGAGGGATCTGACGACGCCAGCCATACTCGAATTCCAGTGGCCGTCGACGGCTGTCGCCAATGCTCCTATTCCGCAGGCGGCGCGGCGCATCGTCTGGATCATCGCGAGCCTGGTCATCGCGCTGATCGCCGTGGCCGGACTGATACCGGTCGATCAGGTTGTAACGGCCAGAGGACTCGTGGTGTCAAAATCGCCCAATATGGTCGTGCAGCCGCTGGAGACGGCGATCGTGCGCTCGATCGACGTTCGTGAGGGACAGCACGTGCAGGCCGGTCAGGTGCTTGCTCGCCTCGATGCGACTTTTGCTTCTGCCGATCTGGCGGCGCTCGGGATGCAGGTTTCGACACTTGAAGCTGAAGTCGCGCGGTTGAAAGCGGAAGCGGACGGCCAGACCTTCAACTATGACGGTCTCGACCCAAGCTGGACCTTGCAGGCATCGATTTTTGAGCGCCGCAAGGCGGTCTATGACGCCAAGGTCGAGAATTTCGACCGGCAGCGCGACGAACTCAGTTCCGTAATCTCGCGGTCGCTATCGGATGCAGATGGCTACCGCCAGCGGCTCGCGGTCGCGGGCTCGATCGAAGAGATGCGCAAGCAGCTCGAAGCAAGGCAGGTGGGCAGCCGCCTCAACACGCTGCTCGCCGAAGATAATCGCGCGGAAATGTCCCGGGCGCTCGGCAATGCCGAGCAGACCGCGCAAGCCGCAAAGCTCCAGCAGGCGGCGGTGGCCGCCGAGCGCGACGGCTATATTCAGGGCTGGCGAGCGGATGTTTCACAGAGCCTATCCGAAGCCAGTTCGCGCATGTCGGACGCCCGTGAACTTCACAACAAGGCAAAGCTGCGTAAGCAATTGGTCGAGCTGAAGAGCGAAGCAGACGCGATCGTTCAATCCGTGGCCAAGGTCTCGGTCGGTTCGGTCCTGCAGTCCGGCGAGCGCTTGATTACGCTGGTGCCGGCCAACGCGCAGCTTGAAATCGAGACAAACATCGTCGGCCGCAGCAGCGGCTTTGTGCATATCGGCGACCCGGTGGTCATCAAGTTCGATACCTTCCCCTATTCGCAATACGGCCTTGCTCATGGCACCGTGCGGACGCTCAGCCCTGATTCCTTCTCTGCGCAGGATCAGGCGCGCGATCCGAACAGCTCACTGGCCATGCTGCCTTCGGACGCCGAACCGTTCTATCGCACGCGGATTTCCATCGACCAAGTCGCCCTCCACGGCGTGCCTGCCGGTTTCACCGTGAGCCCTGGCATGCCGGTGACCGCCGACGTTAAGGTCGGCCGCCGCACAGTGCTCAAATATATTATCGGTGTGATGCTCCCGATCGGCCAGGAAGCCATGCGGGAGCCATAGCGCAGGGTGTTTTCGGAGGCTCGGATCGATGACAATCCTGGATCGGCTGACTGTCTTGGCCTCCCCGCCGGCAGCGTTGCGCCGAGCGATCCAGCTCTCTGACAGCGGCAAGCCCGCAGAAGCCTTTCCGCTGATGGCGACCGCGGCGCGCGCGGGGATCGTCGAGGCCGAGTACCGGGTCGCGCGTTGCTACCTCGAAGGCTCGGGTGTGCCGCCAAGCCGTATGGAAGGGGCGCGATGGCTGCTGCGGGCAGCCAACCACGGGAGCGCCGATGCGCAAGCGCTGCTCGCTGCTCTCTACCTGACCGGGCTGGTGGCTAAGGAAGGCGACGGCAAGGGCTCCGAATCCGACCAATTGTTCATGGCGGATTCCTCGGGCAAACCGGACTTCACAGCGGCGTTCGATTTTGCCACCAAGGCGGCTGAGGCGGGCTCGGCCACCGGACAGGCGATCCTCGGCTATATACTTACCAGCGGTCCCAAAGCAATGCGCAATGCAGATGCGGCGCACCGATGGTACGAGAAGTCGGCTTCTGCCGGCTGCGCCGAGGGGTGTCTCGGCTTTGCCCTGTCGCTCGCCCGTAGTGGCAAACGTGAAAACAGGGTCAGGATTGCAAACGAGGTAAGACGCGCCGCCGACGCCGGTCTGCCGACCGCAATCTACCTTCTCGCGGTCCTTACCGAGCACGGGCTCGGCGTCGTACGCGACATGGACGCAGCCGTTCAACTCTATCAGGCTGCTGCAGAAAAAGGCCTTCCCTCCGCCCAGTTCCGGTTGGGACTGGCACTGATTGATGGTGCATTTGTCGACCAGGACATATCTGCTGGAGAGGCGTGGATGCGGCGCGCTGCGTTGGCGGGCAATATTGAGGCTGCCTATCTCCTTGGCGACCGCTATGTGAAGACGCAGCGGCCGGATTTTGCAGAATCCGCAAACTGGTATCGGCGGGCGGCCGAAGCGGGCCATCAGGCCGCCGCCCGCGCTTTGGCCTCGCTTTATTTGACGGGCAACGGCGTGGCTCAGGATCTCCAAGAAGGGGCACGCTGGCTACGCGCCGCTGCACTTGGCGGCAATCAGGCAGCACAGGTCGATCTCGCCAATCTTGTTCTCGAAGGAGCCGGCGAGCCGGATGATCGTGCAAGCGTTGCCGGATGGTTCGAAGCAGCCGCTTCATCGGGGGACCTGATCGCCGCGTTCAATCTTGGGCTCTGCTTCGCCAATGGAGTTGGCGTCCGCCAGGACGAGGGCCAAGCGGCGCAATGGCTAAGGCGCGCGGCTGAAGGTGTCGCAGAGGCGCAATATATGTACGCCCGTCTCCTGCAAGATGGACGCGGCGTGGTGACCGACCTATCGCAGGCCCGCCTCTGGTTTGCTCGGGCGGCCAATGCCGGCCTGCTCGACGCCCAGGTGGCGCTTGCCGAGATGCTGCTCAATGGCCGCGGTGGCGCGCGTGAGCCAAAGGTTGCTATGCAGCTGTTCGAGCGGGCCGCGCTCGACGGTCACGCCGGAGCGATGTTTGCACTTGGCGCGATGTTTGGAACTGGCCAGGGCGTGCGGGTCAGCCAAACGGCGGCGCAGAAATGGTACTCCGCCGCTGCTGGACGTGGGCACGGCCAAGCCCAACTCATGCTCGGGCGTTATTTCTCAAGGGGTATCGCTGGGGAGCGCGACCCGGCAGCCGGTCGCCTATGGCTTGAGCGCGCAGCAGCACTCGGTATTAGTGAAGCGGCCGACGAACTTGCCGAACTCGCCCCGGGTTGAGACCCGCATAGTGCGAGCGCGCCAAACGCATGTCAGCCACGAATGAGAATCCAGCGGATTCAAGGTTTGGTGCGGAAGCCAATTGCCCCCCTGGCGGTCATATATCCGTGCTCCGTTTTCCTTCATCTGGTTGCCGATCAACTGGGTCGTGCCGTCGAGTTCTGGTCCGCAATGCGCGCCTGGGTGACCGTGCTGACGGCGTCAAGCTCGGCCTTCCTGTAAAACGCATAGGGTACGGTGATCAGATCAGGCTTTCTCGTCACGCAGCAGGATTCGGTGACGTCAGTTCCGAATCCAGCGAGGTCGATTTCGACTGAACTCTGCATGTCGGCTTTCTTCCCCAATGAACATTCCCCTAAGAGTTTGAGCGGCATCCTTCCCAAGGTGCCCGTCGCTTGTCAGCAGGCACTCTTACGTGACAAGCGCATGATTGCAGCGCCTAGCCCGCGTCTTTGCGCCGCCACCAGCCTGCGATGTCTGCTTCTGCCGCAAATCGCGCCCTTGGTCTTCTCGAGCAAGGTCCGCTTTGCGGCCAAGCTGCGCGGAAACGAACGAGATTGGGCGCAAAGCAGTCAACTCGCCTGGATTAAAGGTTCGCTCGAAGAGGTTCTCAGAACATCGGATTGCTCTTGTCTTCGGATACGGAGTCATGCCCGCCCGCCACAAAGGCATCCATACTGACGCCACCTGGACCGTTTCTACCCGCACCATGCGCAACCCAGCGGAGACTAAATGCAACCCCACGTTGCTGACATGAGCGCCTTTCACAGTGGCCCAAAAGGCGAGTCGCTTCCCCATACCATCTCTGCTCGATTTGCTGAACGGCGGCCCTTTAAGCAGCCATTTCATTCAAGGAATCCCGCCTGACGAAGCTTCGTAAGCAAAAGCGCGATGGCGCCCGTGTAGCTAACGCGGGCTTGCTCAGCCATCGGCAGAGAACACCACACGGTTAGTTCGACAATTTTGTCCTCGTCGCCGTCTATCGGAGCGGAGCTAAGTTGCCCTTGCTTGTCCATAATGATTGCGACCGTGCCATTTGCACCATACCCAATTGCCGCCAACCTCTGGATTCGCATGTCGCCATCGACGCGAACATCGAACAGGATGGAACCGTCCGTTTTCTCGGCGACATCACTCACTCGATCGAAAAACGGACGGGTCATCCCGCCAGCGTTGGCAAGAGATTGCTCCAGTAAGACTAGTTCAACGTACTCCGCCTTCATACGGCAAGAGTGCTCGGCCTGCCTCGCGGGACCAATGACCGTTGAAGGCTTATCCACACCAAACACCCATCCATCTAAGTTGTTTTTGAATGATGGAAGGAGCCGGGGGCGGCAGAGCGCTCTATCGCCGACTTACAGATCGTGCCTTATCGCGCTGAGGCCGGCAGCCCTGGCGCAGTCTGCATCGGAGCTGAATGGACGCGGGCTCGGATCGAGGATGTCGAAGAAGGCCGACAGCCTCCGTGTTCGACCACGATGAAGGTCTCGATTTTGGGGCCGTCCGCGCCGCTGCCTTTCAGTGTATGCTTATCTGGCTGGGCTTACGATTTTCGCGATGCTGAAGGCAGGGAAAGGAGTGCACCTCATCCCTGCCCTCATCCCTGGCGCCGAGTGGCCGTATCGGCGCGCGCGAGCACATCTGAGACGGTACCACCCACATGGGCCAGCACGGCAACAGATGTGATAGCGCGCCGCCAGCGATGACGCACAGTCAGCCTGATGCCTGCGGATGATCGCGAGCGCAAGAACGCTCGGAGTCTGCTGGGCTGAATTCCCGCTGCGGCAACTATTATCAATAAGGTTAGACCCAACTTGCTCCTTTAAAGGAGCCTCTTGTCCTCTGGTTCCGTTGACAAAAAGCCACTACCCGATACCTTTTCACGACCATACTGAAACTTACGACGATTTTTTCCGTGGCATTGGATGAATGCCGTCAATGGGTTCGATACCCCTATCTGGAGAACGGTCGTTGGATATTGAAAAGCGGCAAGGTCCACGGAGGGCGGCGGGAAGAGTTGGATCGACTTGTTCCGAACCCTTCGGGGCTCTCGCCGTTGGTCGTCCACTCTTTGAAAACTCGTTATCGATATTGAACCGGACTGGTGCTTGGCATATCGCAAAGGACCTTTGCCAGGAGTTCGTACCACAGCACGCACGGGTTCGATATTGGAGACTTGGCGCGGTGGCTCCCGGAGGGCTGGCGCGCAAGATCGCGGCAAGGCTGATGATGCTGGAAATCAATTGGCTTAAGGATAGCCGATATTGCTTGATCGGCAGCAAAGCCGCTGATGGCTACAGCCGGGTTTTTCTCGATCCGCTCTTTGTGCTGAGGTCAGAGCTGGCTGAAAAAGATGTCGTGCTCTGCCATGACGTCGGCCCTTTGAGCCACAGCTTCCTCTATGACCCTGGAACCGTTGAGAATTACCGTGTCGCATATGAAAAAATCCGCAGACACAGGCCCGGGATTGTTTTCGTCAGCGATTGGTCGAAGGATAATTTCGTCTCCATCTATGGGTCAAATTTCCGATTCCTGATCACCATTCCGCTGTACGTGCGTACGGGCCTGTTTGATGGATCCCTGGAATCCCTTCCTGCTGTCAAAGGGCCATTCTTCTTGACTGTCGGCGCCTTTGAAACACGCAAGAACCAGATCACGGCGCTTGAGGCATATCGAAACGGCGGGTTCTACAAGCAAGGTATCAAATACGTGCTTTGCGGCTCGCGAGGCGACGGCCGCGAGAAGATCATCGATCTTGCGAAATCGATACCAGGGACGGTGCTGCCGGGATATGTGCCGGACAGCCAGTTGCGATGGCTCTACGCGAACGCTGAGGCATTCGTTCTGCCGAGCCTTCTGGAAGGGTTTGGAATGCCCGCCTTGGAGGCGGCCCATATGGGCCTCTTACCGATCGTCTCCGAGAGAAGTGCATTGGTGGAAGCGGTGGAAGGAGTCTGCGTGCAAGTTCCTCCACACGACACGACTGCAATCGGACAGGCGATGCGGCAAGCGCTTTCACGCAGTTCGAGCGAAAAGGCACAGGCCAGCCGCGAACTGCGGGACGTTGCCTCGCGCGCTTCTAAACAGCGCTTCCTGCAGGGCTGGCGAAGCCTGCTGCTGGGCGGATAAAGCAGGCCGGACGTTTCGTTGAGGCGTGGGCGTACCTCGCCTCTGGAGTAGCTGCCAAAAGGGCAGGCCTCGCGATATCACAATCGCAAATTGCCCGCTGCCAACGCAAGCCTACATTTATCAGCTCGTCCTAGAGCCAAAGACACATGGCACTGCATACGGCTGCTGAGATCGCGCAAATATCACAAGGAGTCGGCGAAGCAGTGAATGGCTACGAAAGCAGTAGTCCAATTTTCCGGCATCGCTGGCAAAACAACTCGAGTGGCACTGGGCGTCGCGTAGTGTTCCGGTCGCCTAAGCGGCATCGATAGCAGGCATGGGCTGTGCCGCCTGATAGCGATTGTGTCTTTCAAATCCTGCTGCCATGCGTAAGGCGCTGACCCTGGTGGCGGAGACGACGGCGATTGCGATGCAGAAGATGGGGCCTGGGTCAGCGCTGCCGCCTGACACCGAGTTGGCAATTATGGCGGCGAAGGCGGCGTTCCTGATGCTCATTGCGACTGCAGCCGTCTCAGGCGTCACCCATTGTTGTACCCCGCCCAATCCCCTGGTCAGGACACCGAGCAGCATGGCCATCATCAGAGACCCAAAGAAGCCAAGCTGGGACAGAACCGCGATCGGCCAGCTCGATGCCCTGGAACTGCCGAAGCCCACGCCAAGGCCACTGGTGTCAACGAACGACTGCAGGCTCTTGAGGTTCCAATAGGTGCGCTCGTTGCCCGAGGCGGAAGCTGCCTTGTTGATGATGGTGCTGTTGATGAGCCTGACGAAGGGATCCAGCGCGTCGGCCCGGTAGAGGCTCACGCCCATAACAAGGGCCACGCCCAGCACCATCAGGACGGTGATCAATATCTCCTCCCGCTCGACTCGTCCCCTGAGAACTGATGCCAACATTGAGAGGGCGACCGGAATGCACAGCAGAGTGAGGCCAACATAGGCGGTCGAGGACGTCGACAGGATGGTCAGGAAAAGCAGGATGGCCGACAGCCACTGGGCGAGACGGGACCTGGTCATTCTCCAGTATGTATAGGAGAATGCCAAGCAGGCCAGGGAGGCGCCGGCAAACGAAGAGGCCTCGGAAAAAGGTCCTGTGATGCGTGCGAAACCGGCCTCGTAGGCGTCACTTATGATCGCAAAGTTGGCGGTTCTGATCGGGGCGAGTACGTCGCCCACGCCGGCATTTTTGCTGACGAAATCAATCAGCCCCATGCCAGCATGCAGGCCGCACCACAAAAAGAACCCACGGCGTAGCTGGTCTATCCTGTCAGAGTGCAGCAACAGGGTGCAAAGCGCGATGGTCGTGAGCCCACCGAGAATGAAATAGCCTGTCTGAGAGGTATTGCCTGAAACCGGAGCCAGCGAAGCTTCCACGACGGTGCCGCGGATTTTCGACTGGACAAAGACAGCCGTCTGCCCGGCGAAGAACCTTGGAAACAGCCACGCTCCAATAACTGCGTAAACCATAGCGCCCGCAAGAACCCAGACCGCGCGGATGCTCCCAAACACCTTTCCTAAGTCGATCCATATATGTCGTCTGGCAGCGACGGCAGCGACGAGCAGAGCCTCGAACATGGTGTAGATGAGCGGAGAAGACCCACCCAAAAAAGTCAGGGTCATAACGGCGGTAGCGCCGAATGCCTGGGAAGCAATCAGCCCAACTATCAGCATTCCTCGGGAATAGTATGCAATGATCAGAATGGCCGCGCACACCAGAAGACCCGGCAGAGAAACCTGCATTGCTGACTGAGCCTCTCTCCCTGTTGGTCATTCTAGCGTTCGAAAGACGCTATCCGATGAGTGCATCATTCGACAGGTGCATAGCTTGGGCAAGAGAGCCAAACGGCGTAGTCCTGCTTTCCGCAGGAAGCCGTAGCCCCGAGCAGCGGCAGATCCCACGGCGCAAAGTTATTTTGCCGGTGAGCCTGATAAAATGGCTGCCAGCCTGGTGCCCAAATGTCGTGTTGGTTGCTTGCTGCTGGAGAAGCAAAGCGCGGCATAGGCCGACACGTCCGGGACCCTTCGACCCGCCGGCCGTTCCGATTCCGGCCTACCCCTTCCTGCAAACGGATAATTGGCAAACGCACCCTAAAGAACGCCTCGACGGCGCGAAACGTCACTCTTATACACAGGCCAGCGGGCAGGTTGTGCTTACAATCGTGAAATGACGTGTTAAGTTGGAGATTATTGGGTGCTCTTGGTGACGGGGTGGGTTCTCGAGAGTTCCATGAGGAGGATAAGCGGTATGACCGCCCGTGTTATACATGGCCCATTTGGCCCTAAGCAGATGATGCAACTCAGGGAGATTTACGAACGGGCGCGGGCTGTGACCGCCCAGTATCCCGAATCCCACGTTGCCAACAAAGCCGCCAAGAAGTTGATCGATGCCTTCGAAACCGTGACCTCCAGCGATGCAAGGGGTGGGCGGTGTCTGAGTGAGACGGATCCCCAGGGAAACGCCTGAGGTCCAAGCGTTAAGTCCAGGAGCATCTATCCGCCTGCCAGCCAAGCTGGCAGGCGGATTCTTGTTTGCTGTCCCGGCGCGCCGCTCCCATAAAACGATAGGGGAGCCACTGGGGCGGGCGAGTGGCTCCCCTATCCTGTCTTCGCTATATCCGCAGACAGACCGCGTAAGCCCGGGCAGACGCCGGCAAATCCATGTTCGTCTTGGCAACGTATCTCGTCAACGAAGCCTTTGGGGTAGTTTGCCACCGAGGAGTGTCTGCCCAGCTTCCGCCTATCGGATGAGCATGACAGCTCTGCCAATCTCGAACTGTTATTCAATGAAGTGAGCGTGTCGACCAGCCCCTGTTGGCCGCGCATCAGCGAGTTCTATGACGTGAGAAAAAAGTTCACCGAAAATTAACTTAGATTAGCACCCGCTTGTATAGCATAATCTACACAATTCCAGGTGGCATAGGGGGAAATGATGAGCGTCTAAGCTGGAGAGATCCGGCTAAGCCTTCACGGGTAGAACACTTCAAAAAATCCAGGAATTGTGAGGGGGTTATGGCGACCGCCAGAGGGTCGCTTTGTGTATAGGCAAAGTTGGGGTAACTAGTATGGTTTCTGCAATCGGACTGCATAGTTTCGATTCGGCAAGTCAACGAGAAGCTGCTTTGAACAGTACGGGAAGGGGTAACGAACAAGGCGACAAAGAGTGCCTACTTATCCTGGACGGAAGGGCCCTGGACCGGGAATGTCTGGCATCAGCCCTTAAAGACCATGATCTCGGTATGGCCATTGCCGCCATGGGTGCGATCGAAGAATGGCGCATAAAGAAGGAGTCTTACCCTTCTCTGGCTGCCATTCTATTCAACCTTGGCGGACGTAAATTAGCCGACCGCGGCATTTCAGATGAGATTAGATTAATCTCTTCAGAGTTCAGCTCTGTTCCGGTAATAATTTTGTCTGACACAGATGATCTCGGGCAAATACTAACAGCGCTTGAATGCGGTGCACGTGGGTACATCCCGACTTCAGTTGGTATTGATGTCTGTGTCGAAGCCGTCAATCTTGCAGCGGCTGGCGGCATCTTTGTACCGGCCAGCAGCGTTTTGTCCATGCGCCATCTGATCGATTCAGGCAGCCGCGACACGCGTCCGTTGACGACTATGTTCACGCATCGGCAAGCTGAAGTGGCTCAGGCGCTTCGGCGCGGCAAGGCGAACAAGATCATAGCCTACGAATTGAACCTGCGCGAAAGCACGGTGAAGGTGCACATCCGAAATATCATGAAAAAACTGAAGGCGACGAATAGGACGGAAGTCGCCTATAAGGTCAACGATCTTTTCGGGGAAGGCGCTCTCGCGCAAGAGTGATAGTGGTTTCAGGCGGTGCGCCGAGGTCAACCCTCGCACCGATGGTCTTCCTCCCCTTGGCGGTGGGTGGGAACCACCTGGAATCAGTTGTCATGCCCGATGCTGCAAATGATAGTTTTGCCAGGACGAGGCTCTGCTGGGTGCAGGACACTCCAGCCTCAACGAAAATCCTCCATGTCCACTCAAGATTCCGCGATTACCAAAAAGGCTGCCAATGATTGCACCTATGGACGAATATCGTTCCCTCGGGGCTTCGTGCACGCCTGGCCGACCGTCTAAAGAGCGGTACACATCGGTTCCAATAGTAACAATGCGTGTGTCGCGGCCACCGCAACAAGCAATTTCGGGTCCAAGTCCGCGACGTGATGCATCTGTCTGATGATCTCGGCCTGGCATGTCGATCGCGGCAATCGACTTGCCGGCGCTTTTTGTGGCCGGAGGCGGAGCAATGGACTTGCAAATGCCGCCGCCATAACCAGCGTCTTGTCCTGCTTAGTAGGGCGCGGGCACATCCGAGGCGTTGCGCAGGGCAGCATGTCGGGACTTGAATTCGCTCGAGCTGACGATGCCAAGGGCAATGCTATCACGCGTCATTGATCCTGCCCGCAACTGACGGGAATAGGTTTCGATGCCGTAACTGTCTGCGGGGCGATCCAGCAGCATCAGGTAAAGAAAGCCGATATAGGCTCGGTCGGTAAGGCCAATCGTGGCATATTTGGCCTCGAATTCGTGGGAGCGGAACATTTCCATGATCACGGCAGTGAGCGTGGCGTCTCCGTTCTCGAGGGCTGGCGACCACCGATCCAACCCTGCGGCATCGCCATCATGGCCAAGGACGAGGCAATAGGCAAAATTTATCTGATGGACATAGGTGAACCGGCCGGCAAACTTTGCTTCAGGGGCGCAATCTCGGTGTGGCTTGGGCAACGGCTGCGGGCCACGGGTAATGTCGCGAACAGCCATGTAGGCAGGCTTTGGTTCACCGGCTATCCATTTGCCGTTGTTGTTCTTGCTAAGTCGAACCAGCCCCATATTGGCTTCGAAGCTCGGCGCCCAGTAGGTCTCATCCAGCAACTCGTAGATGTGCGCCGCTTCGACTTTGTACGTATCCTGGAGTTCGCGAAGCCGTGTCATTGCCTGTTTGACGCCGTCGGCCTGCTGCCGCTCGCTGTGCTGACTTCCGTAGGGGTTGTTGAATTCGGTGACCCAGATGGGTTTGCCGTAGGCGGAAATCTCGTGGAAAGCCCATTCCGGATCTTCCCCGTACATGTGCCAGACCGAGATGTCCCAGGCGATTCCGTCCTGTTTCATCCGCGCGAAGGCGCCGGTATGGCCCCATCCAGCCGTACCCATTGCCTTTTTGATGCTCGGGTCAACTGCTGTCATGCCGTCGGACAGGCCCTTGAGGGCAGCGCTCACCTTCACCCAACGCGGACCGTAGTAGTCGAGCGCTCCGGTTCCACCTGCAGGCCCCCAGCTGCATGGATATTGTGATCCGTCATCGCGTTTCTCGCAGGGCTTTATGATGGCATAGATTTCCATCTCATTGCCGAGTTCCCAAACGCGGATATCGTTCTTGAACCTGCCCCCAAGGACGACCGCCAATTGCCGGGCCTGACTATAGAGTTCTTCCGGATCGTGCTTGTCCAGGTCTAGTCCCGGCGTGATCACGGGGAGTATTTCGATCCCTCTTTCTTTACCGGCCTTCACGACCCGAGCAAGGGTATCTCCTTGATCTGCGGCGGTGATGTTGACCCGGTATGATTTGAGACCGAGGTTCTTGACGAAATCGAGTTGTTTTTCGATCGGAACATCCGGGTAGGAAATCACCGGATGGCCGTTCACGCCCCAGAGCAAATCGGCGGATGCGGGCGCCGATGCTATCAGCAACAAAGCAGTCGCGGCTGCGAAACGAAACGACATGGCGATCATGCCTCCCTGCACGACGATCAATATTGGGATTGTCGGAACTGCGGGACACGGGAGCAATTGGTCAAAATGGATATGGGAAGCTTCGCGTTACCTCCTTTGGAGGCTACAACCTAGCCATCAAGCGGCATGACCATTGGAGTGCCGCTGCCCCGATTCAGCACCCGGATGAGCGGGGGGTGACTGCCGAGGATGACTCAAATTGATTGCGATGTGCGCTAACCAACGGGGTAACTGCGCTCGCGGTCAATTACCCGTAGACTTCCCCGAAATCGGCGTCGACCTGGATCATAAGCTCGAGATATTTCCAGGCGATCCAGCGCCAGGAATAGCTGCTCGCCCTGGTATGGCCCTTGCCAACCATACGCTTGCGCATATGTGGGTCGACCGCTAGCTGGCGAACGTTTTCGATCCATGATTGGACGTCGTCCGGATCGGCATAGAGTGCGGAATCTCCGCAGATTTCAGGCAAACAGGGCGAAGTCGAGGCTATGACCGGGCAACCCGACGCCATAGCCTCGATAGCGGGCAACCCAAAGCCTTCGATCCGTGATGGAAACAGGAAGCAGAGGGCGCCTTCAAGCGCCTTTTTGAAGTCGTGATCGCTTATGCGCCCAAGAAGGATGATGTTCGCCGGCATTTTCGGGACGTGCCGCAAGACCGTGGTTTCGTCGATGTCACCCGGCATCCACAGATCGAGGCCCATCTCATCTAGAAACGATGCGAGCTTAGCGAGAAGCCCCATGTTCTTGTATTCTTGATCCCGCCGGCCGAGGCAAACGACATATGGCCTGCCCCGATTGACAGCCAAGGATGATATCGTCGCGTCCCACTTCTTAGCATGGTCGCTGCCGTTGTAGGTAACGACAATGTTCTCCTCGCGCGCTATGCCGAACGCGACCAAATGACTGCGGGAGAGTTGCGAAACCGTAGTGATCCGTGCAGCCCGCCTGCCCAGCAGCGGAAGGATCAGGCGGTGAGCCCAACGGAACCCTCGCCCGTAGCTCGACGGCATCAACCTTGTATGCATGTCGTGGATGCATGCGATCTGGCGTCTCAGCACGACCGGTGCGAGGTTGCAAAAGCTCACCAACCCTCCCGGCACATGCCAGGGCAACTGCGCCTGTACCCAGAACTGGGGAAGTCGAGGCCTGTTGAATTCGGGGACGACCCGCACCGCGATTGCCTTCAGATGAAGAGGCTCGGCAGGCTGGCGCGGCACCACGAGATCGATCTCAAGGTCGCGACCCAAGGGATGCCCTTCGGAAATAAGGGCGTCGAGAGCCATCGTCACCTCGTGGGCATAACGCGCTATCCCATTGCGTCGAAGCGTGGTGAAATCACCGTTTATCGTCCACCGCCGCTTTGGCGGCACTAAGTCCGCCAATGTCCGGCCCGGATGGCCAATCAGGTACTGCGAGCCTCCGGCAAGCGATCTTGCCACCACGGCGGCAACGCTGTGTCCGTTCAAATTCCCCGATTGCACCGCCGGCGCCGCATCGAACTCAGATTTGCCGATCATCACGTCCCCCGCCTTGCCGCCCCAACATCCAGACTAACACTCTCTGAACCGCAGCGACCCTCAAACGTTTGAGGTAGCTCCAACGCTCGCCCTCGCCTGCCTGGATGATGCTGCGCGCGTCCGCACGACCCAACGGCTGTGGTGACCCCACGCGCTGACGGTTTCAAACTAGGGACATGGAGAGGGTGACATGGCACGGCAGTGGACGATCAACGGGCGTTTCCTTTCCCAACCGACAACGGGCGTCCAGCGTTATGCCGGAGAGATCGTGCGTGCGCTGGATGCCCTGTTCGCCGAGCAGGCGCCGCTCACCCGTGGGCTGGAACTCAGGCTTCACTGCCCACCTGGCAGCTCAGACATCGCGATCAATTCCATCGAACGTTGCGAGATAGGCAGCAGGGGTGGGCACCTATGGGAGCAGACCCGGCTAGCCGCCTCTCTTCGGGGTGGCGGGCTCCTCAGCCTGTGCAATACCGGCCCGCTTCTGTCGCGCAAGCACATTGTCTGCATTCATGATGCAAATGTCTGGAATGCCCCACAGAGCTATTCACTTCGCTTCAGGACCTCCTACAAAGCGCTGCTACCCTGCCTCGGCAAGACTGCATGCAGCATTTCGACCGTTTCCAATTTTTCGCTAGGCGAGCTGGTTCGGCTGGGCATCGTTCCGGAGCGGAGGGCCTTCGTTGCCCCCAACGGTCATGAACATGTCCTCCGATGGAAGCCTGAACATTCGGCGGCGACACGATTGGCGGCCTCGCGTGAAACAATCGTCATGATCGGCGGCGCCGCACCTCACAAGAATGTGAAGCTCATTCTCGATATGGCCGGGCGCCTTGGCAAGGCCGGACTGAAGATCGCGGTCGTCGGCATGTCGGATTCGGACATTTTCAAAACAGGATCAGCCAGAGCTGAAGCCCAAAATATCCATTGGCTCGGACGCATTTCCGACAACGAGTTGGCCGCTTTGCTGATGGACTCGCTTTGCCTGGCCTTTCCTTCGCTAACTGAAGGCTTTGGTCTTCCGGTTGTCGAGGCAATGGCGCTGGGCTGTCCGGTCGTCGTGTCCGAACGCGCCAGCCTGCCCGAGGTCTGTAGGAACGCAGCTCTTTATGCCGCTGCCAACGACCCGCAGGCGTGGTTCGACCGTTTCATGGGGCTGCGCAATTCCAAGGCGCTACGCGTGCAGTTCATGGGGAAGGGAAAAGCCAGAGCCTTGGCATATAGCTGGAGAGCGAGCGCCTTGCGCTACCTGCAGGCGATGGCTCTTGCCGACGGTATCGATCCAGAGACCAGGATAGTCAGGTTACGTGAACTCACGTGATCGTGTGAAGTGCCTGGACCGCTCCGATCGAGTCCAGCATGGCGCGGTCGAAATTCTCTTCGGAAAAGCGCTGCGCGTTCCGAGCGCAGGCCCGCGGGGTGATGAGGTGGCTGTTTTCCTCGAACCGTTTGACCGCTTCCTTGAGGTGATCGATGGTCTGAGCCTTGAACAGCACCCCCGTCGGCTCGGAATTTGACCCCAGGCTGCGCGCAATATCGACCGCGCCGCCTCTCCCGAAAGCGATCAGCGGCGTCCCGCAGGCCTGCGCCTCGGCGAGCGCGATGCCGAAGTCCTCGCAACCCGCAAAGACCATCGCCTTCGCTCGGGCAAGCGTATCGATATAGTCCCTGCGAGGAAGGAATCCCGAGAATGTGACGTTAGGACCTGCCAGCGCCCGCAGGCTGGCCGATTGCTGTCCTTCGCCCACTATGACCAGCCGTCGCGACGGCATCTCGTTGAAGGCCCTGATCACGAGGTCGGTGCGCTTGTAGGGGGCCAGGAAGGACGCCGAGACGTAGTAATCGTCCTTGTCCTCGACACAGGGCAGTTCCTTCAGCGAGACCGGCGGGAAAACAACCTTTGCGTCACGTCCGTAGATGTGGCGGATCCGAGAACGGACATAATTGGAATTCGCCAGCATCAGGTCTGGACCGTGCGCGGTTCTCGTATCCCAGGTCCTCAGACGGTGCAGCATATAGCGGTAGAGTATTCCCTTCGGACCGAAACCGAGCTTGCCCTGCTCAAGATACGAGAATTGCTCGTCCCAAGCATAGCGGACAGGGCTGTGCACATAACACAGATGCGGCTGATCAGGCCTTGTGATCACGCCACGAGAAAATGCGGCCGACGACGAGATCACAGCGTCATAGCCGGTCACGTCGAACTGCTCGATCAGAAACGGGCAAAAGAAGAAGAGAGACCGGTAGAATTTCCGCACCAGAGGGATCCGGTTGGCCGGAGAGGCATGAAATTCCACGTCGCGGAAGTATTGCTCCTTCACCTCGGCCGGGAGGAAATCGAAAAGTGTGAATACCTCTGCATTGGGAAGCTGCTTGCAGATTTGCGCCAGAACTCGCTCGCCGCCCCGGAAATTTGGGCACCAGTCGTGAACGACCGCTATCCTGGCATATCTGTCGAAGTCGGGCGCCGGGGCAGCCGGAAACTCCTCAATCGGCATTTCGACCTTGGCCGCGATGGCCAGGTCGGAAGAACGTTCATGGAGCATGGTTCTCCCCTTTCTTTTAAGCCCGAGTTTCCGTTTTGTGCGGGGACCATCGCAAGTTGTCCGATCGATCACCGACCGCTGCCGGCGCGTATGCGCCTACCGCTTATGGTCGTGACCCGCTTGCAGGAAGTACGTCAAAAGCTGGTACTCGATGGGGTAGGCCGCGTTGGTCGCGCCCACTTTTATTCAAGCTGTTTGAGCCATCGCGTCATAATATGGTCAGGGGGAGCGACGCCTGGACGAAACATGAAACTTGCGGTGATTATCCCAACCCTCGGCCGCAGCGAGCAAGTAGCTCGCCTGCTCGGATATTTGGGCAGCCAGAGAAGACTTCCCGACGAAGTCATATTGTCGGCACCCGACGCCACACACATCGACCTGCCGGACGGCTGCCCCTTCCCTGTGTCGAATGTGTTCGGTCCAAAAGGATTGGCTGCGCAACGCAACGCCGCTCTCGTGCCTTCATTGCGGCGCTTCGACATCATAACATTCTTCGACGACGATTTCGTTCCATCCACCCAGTACCTGGAGCAGATCGAGCAGGCTTTTGCCGGAAATCGCGGATGGGCGGTTGTGATGGGCAGGGTCGTCAGAGACGGCGCCACCAATGCTGGTCTCACCTGGGACGATGCAGAGGCTGCGCTGAGGGAAGCCGAGGGCCTAAAACCGAATGGAGCGTCCGTGGTCGACCATGTCGGTGCCTACGGATGCAATATGTCGCTCCGCTCCTCGCTGGTTGGCGATTTGCGCTTTGACGAGCGCCTGGTCCTCTACGGCTGGCAAGAAGACATCGACTTCACAAGTCAAATGCGATCCAGAGGCCGCGTCGTATGCGTGACGTCGATCACGGGCGTTCATCTCGGAATCAAAACGGGCCGCGTCAGCGGAAAGCGGTTCGGCTACTCCCAGGTCGTCAATGCGATCTACCTGATAAAGAAGGGGTCAGTTCCAGCCTCTTTCGCACTGCCCCTTATGTTCAGGAACATTGCGGCCAACCTCGCAAAGAGCCTTTGGCCCGAGCCATATGTCGATCGCAGAGGTCGTCTCAGCGGCAACGCGCTCGCGATCCTGCATATCGCCATGGGGCGCATCGAACCCGAATACATCCTGAAGATCTGACGACGGTGAAGACAATGCGGAAATGGCTTTCAACAGCGGCAGGGATTTCATTGGCGGCAGCCTCTGTCTGTCCGTATCCGGCATCAGCCGCGGAGTACCTGCTTGGGCCGCAGGACAAGGTCAGGCTCAAAGTCTACGAATGGCGCGCATCGCGTGATGTGATCTTCGAGTGGGCGGCTCTCAACGACAGTTTCACTGTCGGTGCCGACGGAACTCTCTTCCTGCCATTTGTCGGGCAGATACGCGCGGAGGGCACCGCTCCTGGGACTCTCGCCCGCGCCATAGGCGATCGGCTGATGCAGCAGATGGGACTCGGCCGCCAGCCGGATGTCGCCGTGGAGATTGCCCAGTACAGGCCGTTCTATGTGGTCGGCAACGTCAAGCAATCCGGAGAGTTTCCCTACAGGCCCGGCCTGACAGTGCTGCAGGCGCTTGGGGTCGCCGGCGGGTTGCCGATACGCGAGGATGATGTGTCTCGGCTTGGACGAGAGTTCATCACGGCCCGGGGCGATGTCGGGCTGCTGGCTCTGAACAATGTCAGCCTGCTCGCACGCAAAGCGCGGTTGCAGTCAGAGCTGACCGGCAGTGACGACATCGCTTTCCCCCCTGAACTGAGGGACAGGGTTTCAAACGAAACCGTTGCCCTTGCAATGAACCAGGAACGCAAGATTTTCGATATCCGAAAGGATGCACTGGCGACCCAGCTCCGTTCACTGCGAGACCTCAAGGACTTCCTGCAACAGGAGCTGGCCTCGCTCGAGCAACAGCTGACTTTCCATGACAAACAGATCGAGCTCATCCAAAAGGAGCTCGCGGGTGTCTCGAATCTCGTGCAGAAGGGCCTTGCGGTAGCACCACGGGAACTTGCGCTGGAGGGGACTGTCGCCCAGATGCAGAGCGACAGATTAGCGGCCGAGACCTCGATGCTGCGTGTCAGGCAGGAGATGAGCAAGACAGACATCGAAATACTCAACCTTAGCAATCAGCGTTCCAGCGAGGTCGCCGAGGGCTTGCGCGAAACACAGCAGCAGCTCAACGAGGTGACCAGCAAATCCGACACCGCAGTGCAGTTGCTGAGCGAGACGCAGGTCGCTGTGCCCGCTCTGCTGGCGCTAAGGCAGAGTGCGGCGAGGGCCAAGCCGATCTTCACCATTGTGAGGCCGAAAGACACCGGCACGGAAGAACTTGCTGCCCAAGAGACAACCCTTGTCGAGCCGGGCGATACCATCAAGGTCGAAATCCCCCTGCTGCAGTCTGGCTTGGACAGCTTGCCTGCAGCGGATGCAAGCGTCCAGGCGGACACCACTGCTGTTGGAACTACGAACTGACCAGATCCGCTTGGCGCGAACCAGGCCAGCATCCTGGCTCCGTCGATGCTCACCAGGACCGCCACCTGTTGCAGGTGGGGTTGGATGGCTGGGGCGTTAGGCATGGGGCTGCGACCCAAAAATATGTGGCTCTACAAGTACCCCTTTGCAATACCGCAAACAGCATTCCGAAGCACCGTATCTAGCACTTGCCTTGCACTCCTAGGCCGCCTATCAGTTGGCGCACGGTGGGTCTCGGCCCCTGACGGAACTCCCCGCCGCGGAAAGCCAACTCCTTCTGCGGGTGCCACTGGAGATATCGGTGCTCACAAGCATACTGGCCGTATCGGCGGCAGGGATACTTCTGGGTCTACGCTTCAAGGCTGCCGCGCTGCTGGCAGCGACTGCAGTGCTTCTGATCGCAATCCTTGCCTGGAATAGCCTAGGTCTGTGGGGCCATGTGACTGGTGGCAAATCTCTGGTTTTGATATTTCTTTTGGCTTGCGCCTACCTCGCAGGCTTGTCTCTGTCGCACTACTGCAATCGAAACGAGAAGTGATCGTTCGACGTTTCAGGAGGCCCTGCCGACCCGCATGACCGCGACGATGGTCCTGAGCAAGATCACGATATCAAGCCAGATCGACCAGTTCCGCACATAGTGGCTGTCCAGCGCAACGCGGTTATTATAGTCCATGCTGCTTCTTCCACTCACCTGCCAAAGACCGGTGAGCCCCGGCCTTGCTGCGAGGTACTCTGCCTGATGCTCGCCATAACGCCTGAGTTCGTCCTCGACGATCGGCCTTGGGCCCACGCAACTCATGTCACCGCGCAGTATGTTGATGAGTTGGGGAAGCTCATCCAGGCTGGACTTGCGCAGCAGTCGCCCGAAAAGCGTAACGCGGGGATCGTTCCTGATCTTGTGGGTCTCTTCCCACTCCTTGCGTGCGTGGGCGTTGGACTCGAGATATGCCTTCAGAACCTCGTCCGAATTGGCGACCATCGAGCGAAATTTATAGCAATTGAATGAGCTTCCACCCAAGCCTACTCGCCTATGCGAGAATACGGCTGGACCGCCGGCCGTAACCTTGATCAACAGACCGACGACAATCATGACGGGCGCGGCCAAAACGAGCGCTGCGCCGGCTATGGCCAGATCCATGATCCGTTTGAGGAGGCCTCCAATCGGAGGGTTCGTCTTCCCGGTGAGGACACCCGGCAGCTCATTCAACACCGTTCCGGTGCTGGCGTAGTCACGCGCAGAAACAACATGCAGGATCGCCCTGCTTTCGATCGCGGCCGGCACAACGGGTTGGCTCCAAAGCGCCTCACCCTGGTGCTGCTTTTCGAAGGCGTTTGTCATGTGACGGTCGCTGTTTCTCGTTGATTAACTTCGACAGTCTTCCAAGGACGGAACGTGCCGGCAAGAAATGCAAAGGAGGTAGCGCGATACTCCAGGGGCTACCCCCTATCCTCACATATGATTGCTCTACACGCTTTGCCGGCTTCCGAAAGCGCTCTGCTTAGCGGCAACCCGACGGTGCTTGGACGTCATTACCCTCGCGTTCGCGAGAAGCACGCCAAGTATAGGCGTCCTGGAGGCCTGAAGTGTTCTCACGAGTTCCCGCAGTGCGTCGACGTGCGTCTTTCCCCACTCCGCAACCACCACGACACCGTCGAGCACGGATCCAACGACCAGGTCATCCGCCCCGGATTCAAGCGATGGCAGGTCAACGATGACGATATCATAAGCGGCCAACTCGTAGCCTGCCGCGTCCCCAGCAGTAACTTCAGAAAGGAAAACCTGCATGTTCCTTGGCACGAGCAGGTTCTTTGCATCCACGACGGAACTTGAAAGAACGTCGAACCGCCGCCCCAGAGCGCGTATGATATTGTGTCGAGCGGGATCCAGGCACTCGTTGCTCTGGACGTTTGAGTGGCCAATCAGTCTTGTGGTAATCGTCGATCTGCGAACATCAGCGTCAATCACCAACGTTTTTAGACCGGACATCGAATAGAGCGTGGCGAGGTTGCTGACTACGGAAGTCTTCTGACTGTTGTTCGAAACAGCGGTTAGTCCAAGAAACTTCACCGGATGGTTCGTTTCCGCCAAGCTGATTTCGGTTCGCGCTTTCCTTAGGCTCTGGCTGTATCGCGACCACGGATGCTTGGTCACTTCGTCGACGTTTCCGAATTCCCTGCGCCTGCTCGTGGGCGGTAGTTCTCCGACGCACTCTATTCCCAGATTATCGCGGACATGACGTGGCAATCGTATGGTCCAGTCGAACGAATGCCGCGCGAAGGAAAGGCCAATGCCGAGAACGAGCCCTGCGACGCCAGCGAAGGCCAACACCAGCTTCGGTTTTGGAGCGCTTGGAAAAAGCGGCGGCGTCGCGGCAGTGATCACTCTTGCATCTGCAACCGGGTAGGATTGCTGGCTTACCGAATTGGTGTAAGCCTGCAGAAAGCTCTCATACATTTTCTGATAGGTGTCAGCAGTTACCTCGAGTTCTTCGAGAGTAGGTTCAGAATTAACGCCGCCACCGGCACTTGCACCACCTCCTACGCTATAATCGTGCCGAGAGCGAAATGCCTGCGCCCTTGCCATGGCCTCGTTCATCTGGGTGCGCAGCTGCTGAAGGCGTTTTTCCAACCATGCTCCACCTTCTCTTGCCGAATCGGCCTTGGTGTCGATCTGTTCATGCACGAAGGCGTCAGCCGTTGCATTCGCAATCTTGGCGGCGCCCTCCGGATCGGCGGAGGTGAAGGATATGTCTATCGCGTAGGAGACACCTACCCTTCGCACATCGAGGCCACTGAGGAAAATCAGCATGCTCAGACGGGACTTCTGGTAATCGGTCAGCTTTGCGGTCGACTCCGGAGCGCCTAAGCCGATATGCCCCCAGAGTGAGTTCAGCCGTGCGCTTTTCTCAAGCCCTAAAGCCTGCACCATTATATCTTTGAGTTTCCTGAATCTTTCCTGCAACATCGGTGTCTCGGGGCGATTGAAACTCGTATCCTCAATCAATTTCAACTGATCAATTACCATCGAAGCAATCTTTTCAGATTGCAGTACTGCGATCTGACTTTCAATCTGTGCGGTGTCCAATGACAGATTTACTTCACCGCCCTCCTGCAAATGTTGCGGTAGCTTCGGTTCGATCAATATCTGGGCGCTGGCTGTAAAAACCGGATCGGTGGTCAAATCGTAGAACCATGCGACCAAGAGTGCCGCGGCAAGGCAGGCCGTAATTGTTCCGACATAATGTCTCAAAAACCCGGTTATGTCCGAGAGGCCGATGAATTCCTGTCCGACATTGGCCTGCTGATTGGTTGCCAAAGGCCATTGGTTGGCGAACAAGCGGTTCATTCAAACGTCTCCGGCGGGCATGGGAGAGTCCTTCGTGCACGCCGCCCGATACAGAGCTTCATGGCGTCCGCCCGATGTTCTCACAAGAGCCGGGGCCCGCGATCCCGGCTTTTGCAGAAAGACTACGCCGACGTGGGGGAAGGTAAACGCCGCCAATTGGCGTAGACCTACATCCTTTGCGAATGAAGAATGCGCGGCAGACCGGCCCTTATCTTGGCTAGAAATGACTTCTGCTGTTCCAGCAGCAACTCTCGTGCTTGGTTTGCCGCAAGATCGTGCGAGAGGATAACCAGTTTGGCTGAAAGACGTTCGCCCCTATCCCCGTTTTCCGTCGCCTCCAGGCAAAATGCGGCACAATCTGTCATTCGTTTCCGAGCTTGGCGAAGTCGTTCCGATTCCCTTTCGATCTCCGGCTGAATGAGGTCGAGCGCACGCGCCAAAGCCTGGAAACGCCTATCATCGACGTTCTTGTGAAAGGAGAATCCGAATGATGTCAGCGGCACTACAGAGCCACAATTGATGTTGGCGCCCGATGCGGGCCTACCCCCACGATACGCGACCGCCATGCCTGGACGAGATATCCTTTCGATCATCGATCGGCACCACCTATTGGATGAAGCGGCACGAGCCGCGGGGTAGCGCTACCCGAATTCATGAAGGGGCCGGGGTTCGCGGCCATGCTAGGAATATTGGCGCAATCCCGGAGCGGTAGCCGTGACCCTAACGATAGTCGCCCAAGCCAGGCCAAACACATTCGCGTTCGAGAACAATGCTCTCATCAAAGCCACTGGCTTCCGGGAATATGATGCGCGGTGGTGGTTCGGCCACCCTGGCTCGGAGAAAGAGCCCGAGCTCAATTTGATGGGCGCCCAAGCACTGGGAATGGGCCTCGCCACTCTGATCCGCCGAATGGGGGTCGGCCCGGAGATCGTCACGGGTCACGACTTTCGCAGTTATTCAATGTCCATAAAGATGGCGTTGGTCTCAGGGCTGATGGCGGCTGGCGCACATGTCAAGGACATCGGCCTGGCGCTTTCCCCGACCGCCTATTTCGCCCAGTTCGCACTCAACGCTCCGTCTGTTGCGATGGTCACGGCTTCCCACAATGAGAACGGCTGGACCGGAGTTAAAATGGGCGCACAGAGACCGCTAACATTCGGTCCTGACCAGATGACAGCCCTCAAAGCGCTCGTACTGAACGGCGACTTCGATCTTGTCGGTGGCGGCGGCTACGAATTCGTGTCCGGATTTCGTGAGAGATACATCGACGACTTGACTGCCGGAAGGACGGCTCGACGCAAGCCGCGCGTGGTCGTGGCCTGCGGCAACGGGACGGCTGGCGCATTTGCGCCACAGGTGCTGAAGACCATCGGCTGTGACGTGATCCCACTGGACGTGGAGCTCGATTACACCTTCCCGCATTACAACCCCAATCCCGAAGACATGCAGATGCTGCATGCCATCCGGGACAAGATTCTGGAGACCGGTGCCGATTTAGGTCTCGGCTTCGACGGCGACGGCGACCGCTGTGGCGTCGTCGACAATGAGGGCACCGAGATCTTCGCTGACAAGGTCGGCGTCATGCTGGCGCGAGACATTTCCAGCCTGCATTCGCAATGCACCTTTGTCGTGGACGTGAAATCAACCGCGCTTTTCATGACGGATCCAGTTCTGGCGCGAAACGGCGCGCGCACGGACTATTGGAAAACGGGACATTCCTACATCAAGCGGCGGGTAGCCGAGCTTAACGCAATCGCCGGCTTCGAGAAATCGGGACACTTCTTCTTCAACCCGCCGATCGGGCGTGGCTATGATGACGGCCTTATCACGGCGATTGCTGTCTGCGAGATGCTCGACCGTAATCCGGGAAGGACGCTGGCCGAACTCTACCGCGCCCTGCCCGTGACCTTCGGCACCCCAACAATGTCCCCCCACTGTCCCGACGAAGTCAAATATGGCGTCGTCGACAAGGTCCTGGGCGACTTCATGAAAATGAAGGGGGACGGGACCGAGTTTGCGGGGCAGCCGCTTGTTGATCTGGTTACCGTCAATGGGGTGCGTGTCGTGGCTCAAGACGGCACCTGGGGTCTGGTCAGGGCTTCGTCGAACAAGCCCGAAATTGTCGTCGTCGTCGAAAGCCCCGTCTCGTCGGAGCGACGTCGACAGATGTTCGAGGCGATCGACGCCGTCCTGCGCCGCAATCCAGAGGTCGGAGCCTACAACCAGACATTCTGAGAGGAACTGAAGCATGGCACACCGGATCGTAAGTTTTGTTATGAGCGGCGGGGTCGGGTCCCGGCTGTGGCCGCTCTCGCGCGAAGACAATCCTAAGCAATTCCACGATCTCTCGGGGGATGGCTCTATGCTGGCGAAGACGGTTCGGCGCCTGAAGGCGTGGCCGGACAACGAAACGCCGATCTATCTGATAGCATCCGAACGCCATGCCGAACGCGTCATCTCCGACATTAGTTCGCTCGGTCTGAACGGGGGAAAGCCAATTTTCGAACCGCTGGGCCGCAATACGGCCGCAGCGGTCGCCATTGCGACACTGCAGACGATTTCGGAGCACGGCAACGAAGCGCTTGTGCTCGTGGTTCCCTCCGACCATGAGATATCGACCGAGACGCAGTTCTGGGAGACCGTTGAAGCGGGTATGCCCGCCGCCGGCTCGGGAAGCATTGTCGTGTTCGGCATCAAGCCCACTCATCCAGAGACCGGGTACGGATACATTGAGGTTGCGGCCAATGGTGACGGCGCAGCCGCGGTCTCACGCTTTGTCGAAAAGCCGAACATCGAGACGGCGCAAAAATATCTGTCGTCGGGGAGGTTTTACTGGAATGCTGGTATCTTTCTGTTTCGTGCCGACACGATGCGGAGGGCTTTGCTCGAGTTTCACCCGGAGATCTGGGAAACCGCCGAACGCGCCTTCAGCACTGCCAAGGTGGATGTGTCGGGCGTTTACCTGCCGCAAGGCTTCTACTCGGCTGTCCCCTCCACATCGATCGACTATGCAGTCATGGAACATGCGCGGGGCATCGCGATGGTGACGGCTTCGTTCCGCTGGAACGATCTTGGGTCGTGGCAATCCTTGCTGGAGGCCAGCCCCGTGGACGGAAACGGCAACGTCGTAATGGGCGATGTCGTCGCCATGGACTGCGACAACTCCTACCTCAGAAGCCAAGGTCGGCTGCTCACCGTCATAGGAATGAAGGATGTGGCGGTGGTCGCAACGCCGGACGCCATATTCATCGCCCCGGTCAGCCATAGTCAGAATGTGAAGAAGGTCGTCGAGCAACTTGAGAAGAGCGGGCGCCTCGAGACGAAATTCACAGCGTCGGAAGACCGGGTCATTGTCAGCGGATCATGGCGCAAGCGCGTCGAGCACTGGCTCTTCAACGAGACCCTTCCGCTTTGGTCAGACGCAGGCGTCGACAACGCGCATGGCGGCTTCCACGAAGCGCTCGGTTTCGATGCCAGGCCATTGGGCAAACCCAAGCGGATGCGCACGATGGCTCGCCAGATCTATGCTTTCGCTGTGGCCAAGGAACGTGGCTGGACGGGGGCCGCCGACAAGCTCATCGATCATGGTATAGACTTCATCGCAAAATACGGCCGCACAGATCGTGGAGGCTGGGTACGCACCCTCAATTCCAATGGAAGCGTGGCCGATCCGGCGGAGGATGCCTACGACCATTCCTGCGTGCTCCTGGCACTTGCTCATGCCTATCGCTGCGGCCACCAACCTGCCCTTCAGCTTGCAGAGGAGACATTTCATTTCATCGATTCGCACCTTGAGGATGGGAGCTTAAATGGCTTCCTCGAGACACCAGGCTGGAACGGGGTTCGGTCCTCGAACCCACACATGCACATGCTCGAATCATTCCTTGCCTGGTACGCCGCAACCGGCGATCGCGCATATCTGCGTCGAGCGGCTCGCATCATCGATCTATTCCGCAGCCATTTCTTCGACCAGGAAAGTTGGACGCTCGGCGAATATTTCGATGCCGACTGGCTGCCGTTGCCCGGAGACAAGGGACAGTGGACCGAGCCTGGGCACCATTTCGAATGGGCCTCCCTGCTCGTCGACTTCGCGCGGGCAACCGGACAGAAAGATCTGGCTGCTTACGCGAGGAAACTCTATTCGTCGGCGGTCGCCAGCGGACTGAATCGAGCCACAGGGCTGGCTTATGCGGCCGTTTCGAGACAAGGGATGCCTCTCGACAGGCTCTCGCGCAGCTGGCCTCAATGCGAAGCCATCAAGGCGGCGATCGCGTTGGACAACATCGGTGGGCCTGATCTGAAACCCGAGATCGAAGCTCGCGTCGCGCGCCTTTTCAGATGGCATATCGATCCCGCGCCGCTTGGCCTGTGGATGGACAGGATCGACGAGCGCGGTCGGTCGCTGGCGACGGAGGTTCCTGCCAGCATCTTCTACCATTTGGTGACGGCATTGATGCAATATCTCGACAAGACTGAGGGGCAGGTTCAGGCGTTTCCGGGACTTTCTCTGAAAGCCGACAGCCTTGTTGCGAAGCAGAATTATGGTTGAAGAAAGCGACTGCTCATCGCGTGACGACGCGGCAGATCTTACTCCAAACAGGGAGTCTTCTCACCGTTCGCGCTGATGCGGTGGGAGGTACCGCTAATTCGGTATCTTCTTGCCTCTGTGTCACCATGGCAAACTGCGGTACCTTAAGCAGAGGCCGCGCCCACAAACACGAGGGTCTCCCGGCTTCTGGCGGCGTAAACTTATCAAAGTGTGGGAAGTAGAAGCTTTTTGTCCGGGCAGCTGAAGGGCGACGATGGCAAAAAAGAAATCGCGGGACAGGCGCAGTGGTGATCTCTTGAAGCTGCTTGCAACAAGACCTCGGGTAGTTGCGCTTGCAGCGCTGCATGTGAGTGAATCGGTCCTCTTGGAACTTGAAGCATCGGAGTTGTTATCTCCGGCGCAGATCAGGGGCCTGCTGCGGGATGCGTCCCTGACGTTGCGCAATGCCGCCGACCAGGCGGACAATCGGAGCTGTCTCGTTGCCAGTGAGATCGTTGAGTCAATGAGGGAGAATTTTAAGAGGAGTAAGTCATAGATAATACAAGCTCTAGGCGGCATCAATCGACCCGTGGCCTATTCCGATCCAGGTTTCGACAGGACATTGATGTCGTGGCACCTTCCTTTGGCGAGATCTGAAAGAACGCTCATAAGCTAAAATTTAATATGTATGATGAGTTTCAGGAGGGTACATAGGAATTGGGTAGGGTTACGGATGACACAGGCTTCACGTTTTTTTTCGAGAGGAGATGAGCACAGTTTGTCATACGTTGGACTTAACGATGACGACGCCGCTCTGATCAAGACCCTCGGCTTCGCCGCGAAGCGGTATCTAGTCGACGCGGTAATCTTCAGCCAAGGTGACGACAATGATCGTATTTACGTCGTCGAGTCGGGTTGGGGGTGCATTTCCCATGAGCTTCCGGACGGGCAGCGACAAATTCTCGATTTTGCCCTGACTGGCGATGTCGTTCTGTCTCAATCACCTGGAAGCGGCTCTATTGGGACATTCGTAGCTCAAACTGAACTTTCATTGCTGGTGGCACCCACCAAGACATTGACGCTTGCCGCTATGAAATCGCCTCGTCTGTTCGCGTTCATCGTTGGAGCCCTCTTGCGCAATGGGGCGGTTATGGCTCAGCACCTTGCCAGCGCAGGACGACGCAACGCATTAGAGCGGACAGCACATTTGCTGCTCGAGCTGACAGCGCGTCTGCAACGAGTAGGCGCAGTTGACCGCAACGGCTTCGACTGCCCGCTCACCCAATACGACCTCGCTGACGCCCTTGGCCTTACTCCGATCCACGTCAATCGAATGCTGCGGGAACTTCGCGAGCGGAAGTTTCTCGAATTCCGGCAGGGCCATGTCCGCCTGCTCGATTACCGCGGTCTGGCGAAGTTCGCTGGATTCGACGGCGAATACATCAAGAGTTGAGCGCCGGGCGCCTTAGCCTTTGGAACCCTCGCTTTGGTAAAGCGCGCTCGAGCGCTGGACTGGCCGCAACGGAATTCCCATTGGTGAATAGCTGCAGCGATGGAAAGAGAGTTGCGCCGAGCTACAAACCACTCCAAACCTGCCGCTCCGCTTAGGCAAGCTTTTGCGTGTTTCTTAAGCCTAGCAAGTAAGATCGGGCATAAATCTGCGTCAGCCTGGATTAGCTGGCAATATGGCCTGCAGGTCCCACATTTGCCGTTTATTCGGAGTACGCCTGATACCAGTCACGCTTCGCCTCTACTCCTTCATTATTCGTTTGGATGAATTCTTCTTATATAATCAATAGCACATAATCGTTGTCACCGGGCGCGAAGTGGATCCTGCCGGTCAGGTCCGGCGGCGGTTGCCGCTACCCGCAGACTTCGGGCCGGACGCGCTCATTTGGCCGGGAGCGGAATCCGCGCAAGCGGCCCGACAGCCTGTTGGGTGCAACTTGTCTGACCATCGGGCCTCACCGGCTCCCTGGGTGGCGTTGCCGGCTGGAACGATGGTAATATCAGGACCTTCGAAGTAACACCTCTCAGAGCCGTTTTCCCCGGCTTTGTGGCACCCGGTGAAGTCCTGCTTGGCTTCTGGGCTAGCACTGGGGGCGGGTCGGTCGTCCTCAGCAATGCAGAGCTCGATCCGTTTGCTCAATCGGCTAATGTCGCTGCGTCGTCACAGAAGTCCGAACCGATAGAGCGCGCTGACCGCAAGTGGGCGGAAGATCGCACCATAACGCCCGGCCACGGGCTGACCCCAACTCTGCTTGTAGTCTTGCCCGGAGCCGAGATCGAAGTGGCGAAGCCCAGCGCTTGCCGCCCATTTGATCGAGGCGTCCATCATGCGGACACCGACCCAAAAGTGGTCGTATTCAGGGTCGCGGACGATGCATTGGCCGAGCGCGACGCCGTCCTGGCACATCATGACAAAGCCGGCTGTGGGCCGATCGCCGTCGAGGAGGTGCAAGGTGTGGAACTGGGTCGGACTGTCGGCGCTCTGCTGTTTTAGGAAGGCGCGCCAGAACCGCAGGCGATCCTCCGCGGCGACGGTCTCCTCGGAATGGGCGCCTTCCCAAATGCGTCCCCACTGGGCGCAGCACCATTCCAGGTCGCTCACCTCGTCAATGCGAAGCCGCATGAACTCGTCGCAACGTTTGCGGGCCCTGCGCACATTGCTGCGGTGATTGCGGCTCCAGAGTCCCTCATAGTCGCCCTGCAGGTCGACGCGGTAGTTGTCGGGGGACCAGTAGGATCGCGGATTTAGATCCACGACGCTCTTGTCGAGCCCCGCCTCGACCCGGACCTCGACACCCAGGGCGTGTAGCGCCCGACCAAGAGCGGCGGGAGAGGACGCGGGCGCGATTACGCCGGAAAGCGATTGATAGGCGACGGGCTCCCAGTAGCGGCGGCGGCGGCGAAGGGAGATGAGCGCGGTCGGCTGGCCGTTCTCCGTCGCCAGGGCGTGGCGCTTCCGGACGCTCGTGGGCTGGGTGAGTTCACGATAGAGGTCATGTTCACAGCCGGGAATGGCCGGCAGGACGTCCAAGGCTTGGTCGAGGGTCGAGTTCCAGACATCAAACCAGGCGATTTGAACGCCCCGCGAGGTTAAGGGGGTGACGACGCGGGCAGCGGAGATCACGGCGGGCGCGGCGAGATGGCCCAACGCACGCTTGAAATCCGAGCCGGCGGCTTTCGCGCCGGCAGAATCCATGGCGTCAGAGTGATTCATCACCGGTTCCCCCTGCAGTCAGTGCTTGTCTGCCATCCAGGCAATCCTTCGAAGAAGCGGTCCGCCGGTGTTCGCGTCGGCCGGCGCAGGCGCCTGCCCCTGTTCGGTGTCCTCACCCAGGAAGCGCCGGAGGTGGGCAAAGGGGGCGCGCAGGCGCACAGGCGCCAAGGCCTGGATCCTGCCCAGCAGATAAGCCAGTTCGGCGGCAAACGGATGACGGGTCCAGCCCATGGCCAGGAACCAGAACACTGCGCCAAGCCCGCCGCCCAGGACAGTCTGTAAGACCGACAGGTTCATGTCGAGGCCGTTCAGTCCGATGACGACGAGCGGGCCCAGCGCCGTCGCGAGGGTGGCGACGGCGCTGGGCAGTAGGGCGCGCAGATATTCGCCCACGCTCAATTTCAGCCGCCGCATCAGGAACCAGAGGCCGACGCCCACCTGGATCGGCGTGGTGGCGAAGATCGAGAGCGCTAGCATAAATGGGCCATGCTGGGCCGCCAGGATCATGATCAGGCTGGTGATCGGCAGGGAAATGATCCAGGCCTTGGCCGTGTCTCGGATGCCGCCGACGGCTACCAAGGCCGGAAACATAAGGGGGACGGGGAAGCAGAGCATGGTGGCGGCCGCCATCACTTGCACCAGCGGGATGGAGGTCTCCCATCCTGGTCCCAGTAGGGTGTGCACCAGGGGATAGGCGAAGAGGATGACCATCGCCAGGCCCGGCCAGTGGAATGCGGTCAGGCTGGCGGCGGCTTTGAGATAGGGGGCCTTGAGGGGACGCCCCGTGCGCGCATGGGCGGCGAACCCTGGCAGGGCCACCGCGGAGATAGCCGATATGACTAGGCGGCTGGGCATCTGTGTGACCTGTTGGGCTCGGCTGTAGAGACCTACATCGGTGCTGCCGCTGGCCCGCCCCAGCATGAAGGTTGGAATGACCTCCCCGAGGGTGGTCAGAAGGCCGGTCGCGGTGTTCAAGCCGCCGAACGCCAGAATCTCGCGCCATTTTGTGAGCTCGATCCGGAAGATGGACAGGTCCGGGCGCATGAGGATGGCAAAGACAAAGGTGGAGAGCGGATAGCTAAGCGAGCCCCAGGCGAAGCTCATATAGCCGAAGCCCATCATCACCAGGCCAGTTGTGGTGATGTTGCCGACGAGAGCGGAGCCCAGGTTGATGGCCGCGATGCTCCAGAACTTCAGGTCGCGGCGAAGCAGAGCCACGATCGGCGAACCGATGCTGGAGAACAGATAGCCGAATGCCACGGTGCGGACAAAATTCTCCAGACGAGGTTCGTGGGCGAAGGCGGCATAGAGGCCCGCCGTCGCGACGAAGGCGGTCGTAAGGACGACGGCGACCGCCAGCATCAAGGTGAAGGCAGTGCGTATTTCCCCCTTCGAGAGTTTTTCGGCGTTGACGATGTAGTTGGTGACGCCGAAGTCCCGCATACCCTCGGCGAGCGCGACGAGGCTGGCGCCAAGGAAGGCAGCACCGATTTCGTTGGGTGTCAAAAACCGCGACGAAACATACAGCGTCGCCAAATTCAGGATGAGGGTCGCGTACTTCTCGAAATAGACCGCGACCACCGCGCGCCGGATGCTCGCCATTCCTATCTCTCACTTTCGCACAGACCGGCCCCGATGTGGGACCTCCATCACATCTCGCTTGAATTCCAGAATTGGAGTCATGGGCCTTGGAACCCGGGTAGCCTTGATCAGGGTCGAGGCGACCTTCTGTTGATCCTCATCGGTCATCTGGGGATAGAGGGGAAGGACGATGGTATGATCCTGGGCTGCCTCCGATTCCAGCAAGGACATGCGCAGGGGCCGGGAGGCATAGACGTCCTCGCGGTGAGCGCACATGATACCGCGGCGGGTGGCGATATCGGCATCCAGCATAGCCTGCATGACAGTGCGCTGGTCGGCGGAGTCCGGCAGACGGACACAGAAGCTCTGCCAGTTGGTGCGCGCGTAGGCCGGCTCGCGCACCAGGCCCAGCCATTGCGCCTCGCCGAGCAATTCGGCGTAGCGGGCGGCAAGCGCGCGGCGGCGGGCCACGATGCCGGGCAGGCGCTTGAGCTGCTCGCGGCCGACAGCGGCCTGGATGTCGGTCATGCGATAGTTGTAGCCGAGCACTGGGTGCGTCTCGAAGATCACCTGGGTCGAGCCGTGGCGGACCGTGTCGGGCACGCTCATGCCGTGCTGGCGCAACGACTTGAATTTGGCGACCCAGTCAGCGTGCTTGGTGGTCAGCATACCGCCATCGCCGGTGCTCATAATCTTGCGTGGGTGGAAGGAGAAGCAGGCCACGTCGCCGTGCGCCTTGCCGACCTTCTCCCATCGACCGTTCCAGAAGATCTCGCTGCCGCTGGCGCAGGCCGCGTCCTCGATTAGGGGCAAGCCCCTAGCCTTGGCGATGTCGACCACAGCAGCCATGTCGCAGGGCAAGCCCATTTGGTGGACCACCAGGATCGCGCTGGTTTTGGCCGAAAACGCGTGCTGGATCAGAGCTGGATCAATGTTGTAGGTGGTCGGATCGATGTCGACGAAGACGGGGATCGCGCCACAATAGGCCACCGAATTGGCTGTGGCGATGTAGGAGTGACTGACCGTGACCACCTCGTCGCCGGGCTTCACCCCCGCCGCCAGCAAGGCTAGGTGCAGGGCCGTGGTGCAGTTCGAGACGGCCGCAGCGTGCGGCGCGCCCGTGAAGGTGGCGAATTCCGTCTCGAAGGCCGCCACCTCGGGGCCTTGCGTGACCCAGCCGGACAGGATGACGCGGCGCGCCGCCTCTGCCTCGGCCCTATCCATGGTGGGCTTGATGATCGGAATCATGTCAGATCCTCAGAACGAAAGACCTACTCGGTGCGAGAAGTTGCAGTGGTCGTATCACGACAAAGCCGGTGGCTCACCTTGTCCTATTGTGGGATGCAGATACCGACGGCCGGCGTGCCTGGTGTATTGGGACAGTTGGGTTTCCTAAATATGGATACCGCTTTCGGTCAGCGGACAGGCTCTGAAACAACCTTCCGGCCCCATTGCAATGGGGCAAGCAATGTGTGGCCCGACATTTTCGGCGGGGAAACGCCAAAATGTGTCGCACCCGCCATTCGACAATATACGCTAACACTTAAATATTGAATTCAATATAGGGATTTCCGGCGGTGGCCTACAGCAGATTCATCTACCTTGAGTCACCAGTTGTGGCAGTGTGACAATGCAGCTTAGCATCCAGTCAAGCCGAAGCGTATGTTGTGCTCCGAGATAAGCTTGGCCTGGGAGGAAAATGTTATTTACGCTTCTTTTCATTTATCCATCGTCTGGAAGGGACGAGTAACCCACCTATAGACCGACCGGCGCGCAAACAACATTTTTCAGGATCTCAATTTGGCGAGACGTACGCCTGCACCGTCACGCTCAGAGCCTACGCCTTCTGGCCGAATTGATGTGACAAAGAGTTAGGCGTTTATAACCAAGAAAGTCTGACGGCCCCCGGGGCCGAACCATGTCTCGGTTGCGGAGCATCGGCTCGAGTATTGACCCATGGCAACCATTGATCAAGGCGCGATTTTCGCCGTCCGGTCGGCCAAGGCCGTCGCCCGGCCGGCGGAAGATCGTATCGCCGGCTTCGACGGCGTGCGCGCGATCGCCGTCCTGATGGTCTTCATCAGCCACAAAACGACCCTGCCGCACCACGATTCCTATGGTTCCGTCGGCGTCTGGCTCTTTCTCGTGCTAAGCGGCATGCTCATCTCCTCGATACTGTCGGAGATGCGCGCAAAGGTCGAAGCGGGGGTCCAGTCGACCTGGCGGTCGATGGGTGACTTCTATCTGCGCCGCAGCCTGCGCATTTTCCCACTCTATTACGCCTGTCTCGGTGTTTTCGCACTGGGTTCGCTGTTCACCTCATTCGTCGGCTTCTCGCGCGTGGAAGCGACGATCTACGCCCTCTACGGCACCAACATCTATATCGAGATGACGCCGACCGGGGCCCACGGTCATTTCGGTCACCTCTGGTCGCTGTCGGCGGAGGAGCAGTTCTACCTGCTCCTGGCGCCGATCCTGCTGTTCACCCCGCGCAAATACCTGCTTCGGATTTGCATCGGCTTCATGCTCGCCGGCGCGGCAAGGCTGGCTTGGCTCGTATCGGTGAACACCCACCCGAACGCCATTCACGTCGATCCGCTGATCGCCTTCGGCATGCTCGGCGTCGGCGGCTTTCTCGCCTCATTGAAAAACTTCAAGCCGCCCGCATGGCTGGTGAGTGCGCAATCCCAGGCGGCGGCTGGCCTGGCGTTGATCGCGATCCCGCTGGTCTTCGGATATTTCCGGGACGCATGGAACGTCTTCGGACCGCTGACCTGCACTGTGGCCGGTTTGTTCCTATTCCAGATCGCCCGCAACCAACAGACCCCGGTCGTGGCTTTCCTCAACCTGTGGCCGCTGCGCTCGCTCGGCCGGGTGAGCTATGCCTTCTATATCCTGCACCAGTTCGTCCATTTCTACGACCTCACGGCGGTGCTCCATAAGCTGCATCTGGAGATCGACGCGCCGGCTAACGTTCAACTGGCCCTGGAGCTTTTCATCACCATCGCGCTGGCGACGCTCTCCTGGCACTTCTTCGAGCGGCCGCTTCTGCGGTTGGGCGCCAGATTGACGGCGCGGGAGGGCACCGAGGCCAGCAGCGCAACCGCTGCCTTGTCCCCTGGCCGGCAAAGAGCCACGTAGATGCGGGCGGAGCTACGACCAATGCGACTCGACGACGAACGCCGCATCAAGGGTTTTGATGGCTTGCGCGCGATCGCCTTCGTCTTCGTATTCATTAGCCACAAGTTTCATCAAGGGACGTATGGATCCCTTGGCGGCGACGGGGTGATGCTCTTCTTCGGGCTCAGCGGCCTCTTGATCACCCGTATCCTGGCTCGCACGCGGGTGGCAGTCGAGGCTGGCGAGACGACAACGCTTGCGGGTCTGGGGCGATTCTATCTTCGACGCACGGCCAGGATATTCCCCGTCTATTACGCGACCATCGGCGTTTTCCTGATCGCCTCGCTGTACGTTCACTTCGATGGCTTCGAAGGCGGCGCGCCCCAGGCCATGCTGCTCTACGCCACGAACATTTATGTGTTCACGACCGGCCACTGGGTAGGCCATTTCAACCACTTCTGGACGCTGGCGATCGAAGAGCAATTCTATGTGCTGTTTGCACCCTTGCTGCTGTTCACCCACAGCAAGGCCGCCGGTCAGATCTGCGTTGCTTTCGTGGTTGTGGGTCTCATCACTCAGGCGGGCCTCGAATGGGCCGGAGCATCGTCCAAGGTCATCGGCTTGAATCCCATGATCGGCTTTGGCTATCTCGCCTTGGGTGGTCTGGCAGGACTGAACCTCGACCGGCGGGTACCGGCATGGCTGGTTTCCACGGCGGCCCAGAGCATCGCCGCCCTGGCGCTTCTCATCTTGCCCCTGACAGTCCTCAAGGACGAGATCGTCTGGCGCGTCTATGCGCCGGCAGTCGCGGCTACAGCCGCGCTTCTGGTCTTCCAGATCGCGAGGAACCAGGCCTCGCGTTTCGTCGCCCTTCTGGACACAAGGCCCCTGCGCAACCTGGGACGCATAAGCTACGGCTGTTACGTTTTCCACGAGTTCATTCATTTCTACAACGTCGAGGCAGCGGCCCGGAAGTTCGGCGTCGCATTCGAAGCGCCGGACTGGATCTCGGCCCCCATCGAACTTGTGTTGACCATCGGCTTGGCGACCGTCTCCTGGCGATTCTTTGAACGACCAATCATGGCCTGGGCCCATCGGGCGACACCGAAAGCCGCGCCGGCCATCGCCTGAGCCCCCCCTCAGCTTGCCAGACCGAACAGCTTCCGCAGCAGACCAATGTTGTGGTTCAGGCGCAGGTAATATTCGCGTTCGGGCCGGTCGAGCATCTGGAACGCGGCCAGCACCGGGGTGGCGACGATCATCTTGATTGCTCGCGCGATCTTCTGGCCTGGCGTTTTCAAACCCCTCAGTTCCACCTCGCCTTCCTTGCGCGCGCGCTCTGTGAGCCACGCGCGCGTAAGACGGCCAGCTTCGACCTTGTGGTCCACGACGAAGGCATCCGCGTACCAACAGCGATAACCGGCTCCAATCAGATCGGTCATCATCTGGGCCTCTTCCCCGCTGGCTAGGTTCGAGCCGACCCGACCGGTCTTTACGTCGAACCCACCATGAGCTTGAAGCGCGCTGCGGCGGAACAACAAGTTGGCGCCGACGCCGATGGGATGATCGGTCGTGTCGCGGAAGCCGTCCTCATCGACCACCGACAACAACAAGAGCGCTCGCGGTCCGAGCTGGCTCGGCGGTATTTCAAGACTGCTGGCGTCGTCGGGCCAGTGTGCGACCACCCGCCCCGCCAGGATGGCGGTCTGGGCGTCACAGCGGGCCGCGTAGGTGATCGCCGCTTGTACCCAGCCGGGCCGCGGCACCGCGTCATCGTCCAGCAATGCAATCCAATCGCCTTTGCCTGCCTCGAAACCCGCGTTACGGGCCCGGGCAACGCCGGGCTCGTCGAGCCGTATGAAGCTCAGTCCCGGGCGCGCCTTCAGGGTCTCCAGCACATCGGCGTGCGCCGGCGCCGAGGCGCTGTCGATGACGATGACCTCCACCGCCTGGCCGACGCATTGCGGCAGCAGGGCGTCGACGTTTTCGAGGACGTCGTGGCTGCGGTTGTGTGTGGCGATGACGATGCTAATGGCCGGGGCACCTGTGCTGATCTTCGGCGCGTCCTTGGCGTCGTGCATGCCCATCCGATCCTTAAGCTCCACGCGCGTTCAGTCCAGCGCCGCGTCCTCGACGGCCGGCGGGCGCGCGCCTAGGCCGATCGACCAGAAGAACGCCGCGCGCAACGGCGTCGGCCTCACGAGTTGCCTAACCGCCCGGAACGGAAACACCAGCAGCGCATGACGCACCGCGAACCGCACGCCCTTCGCATCCCCCTTGGCCGCCCGCTCCACCGCCGCATCGGCGAAATAGGTGTAGAATCCCAAGAGCGTGGCGAAATAGGAATGCAGCCACTCCTTCGGTGAGCGCCACTTGCGCCAGACGGGTATGGCGTGCCGCATAAACACCCTGCGCGTATAGGGAATCCGGCTCAGGACCAAGGCGTCGTAGGATCCCGACGGACGCTGGCGGAACAAGACGCATGGCACGGCCACATGCTCCACATGCCCACCGCTGGCGACGCGCATATGCCAGTCCCAGTCCTGGTCGGCCAGCAGGGTCTCGTCGAAATAACCGTAGGCGTCGCGTACCGCGATACGCGCCATCGTGGCGCCGATCTGCGGGAAGTAGCCGTCCAGCATCATCTTCAGATGATCGCCGTCGGGGCGCACGTCATTGGGGATGGGAGGCGCGATCGGCCGCAGACTAGGATCGGCCATCACAACTTGACCGAAGACCGCCTCCACCTCCGGCTGGCGATCGAAGAGTTGCAAATGCGGCCGCACATGTTGCTCGGTCCACACGTCGTCGTCGTCCAGGAACGCCAGGAACTCCCCCGAGGCCGCTTGCATCGCGGCGTTGCGCGCGGCGCCAGCGCCCGCGGTCGTCACGATGAGGTGCTGCGCGCCATGGGCCTGTGTCACTGCGCCGGTGGCGTCGTGGTTGGAGCCGTTGTCGCCAACAAGGATCTCAAACGTCAGATCCGGGCCTTCGAGCGCGCGAATGCTCGCCAGCGACTGGTCCAGGTACTGCGGACGGTCGCGGGTCGGGACGACTACCGAGACGATGCGCGCCTGACTCACCCCCATTCCTCCCACCGATCAAAGACGCCCGCCAGGGCCGCCGAAAATACCCGCATGTTGTCGAAGCGCGTGATGAAGGTCCGCGCGATGGTGCCAGCCGAACGCGTCTCCTCTGCCTGGGCGTACACCAGCTCATAACCTGCTGCCTTGGCCTCCCGCATGGCGATCGGGGTCCAGTTGGTCGATTGGCCGAGCGGAATTGCGAACGAGGTCGGCGCAAAGCCGAGCCGGGCCTCGATCATAGTGCGCGAGCGGTCCAATTCCTCACGGGCGGCGGCGCCGTCCAGCTGTCCAAAATCGGGATGGCTTGCGGAGTGGCTGCCGATTTCGGCGCCGTCGGCGGCCAGGCGCTCCAGATCGCGCCAGCCTAGAACCTCGTCGGTCGGCCAGGGAGACCCGCCTTCGCTCCAATCGGTGACGACGAACAGGGTCCAGGGAACCGCGAAGTCTTTCAGGATTGACGCGGCCTCGGTCATCACGCTGCGCAGACCGTCGTCGAAGGTGATGGCAAGGTCCATCGGGTCGCCCCCCGTCCGAGCGATCTTCGAGGCCGGGACGAACCGGTAGCCTCGCGCCGCGGCCCACTCCAACTGGCGACGGAACAGCTTCGGCGGCACGTCGTTGTGATCCATCAGCGGCTGGCCGACCGAGTGGTAGGCCAGGATACGGCCGCCCGAACGGCTTACGCGTCGGCCAAGGACGGACATGCCCTCTCGTTCGAGGACCATGCGTGCGCCGACCAGATGACGCCTTTCGACACCGAAGGCGCGGACAGCCCGCTTCAGAATCTTCGGCGGTCGCCCAATCATATTCACCTTCGCCTCAGTTCTTTCTGTCGGTGTCGAATTGCAGGCCCCATGGCAAGTATGACTTCTGACGCCAACGCCAACATGTTGAAACCCGAGGCACCCATACCCATCCCGTCAAACGCAATCCTCACCAGAAGGAAAGCAAGGCCTCAACAGGCTCTGTTCCGTCGAACGTATCAGAATGAGGTGCTGAACAGACCAGAGTCAAAAAGGGTATCCCGGTACGTTTTTGTCAGCCTGCTAAATCAAAAGTGTAATTCGCGATGGCTGCCTGACTGACAGCCCTTCAGGCTATAGGGGTACTGGGAATAAGGTGTGCGGGTCGCATCTGAAGATCGATCTCGCTTTTCCAGGCGTCGCAGACGCGCCCGACGAAGGGACGCCGGGCAAACCATGCCGTTAAAACTCACATCCAGCTGTCGCCCCTCAGCCGGCTCGCCGACCGCGGCAGCCATTCGGGAAGCAGGTTGCGGACTGCGTCCCAAGGCCCGTCGAAGCTCTTGGTCCGCGCCAGGCGCCGCCATACCCGTAGCCGCTCCGGCAGCGCCATCAGGCGCAGGGAACGCTTCAGGATCGCCTCGGCGCTGTCGAACTCGCCGAACACCTCGTTGAGCAGGATGTCGGGATATCCTTCGTAGAATTCCTCGTTCGCGGGCGCGCCATTCCCACGCAGCGGTGTGACTGGCGGGATCGCGACGGCTCTGGCGTAGAGAGCCTCCAGGCTTTCGATCCAATTCGGCGTGGTGTGCAGCCGCTTGACATTGGCCGCCGTCTCATCGCCCCGACGACGCAGCGCCTGCGGGTCGGCGAGCCAGTCCGCCAGGATGCGGTTATACTCCGCCATCGAGGTGGCGAAGCCAATGGTAGGCGCCAGCCCAGGCATATCGGTGCTCATGACGTTAGCATCCAACGGATAGGGAAACAGCGTCGCGCAGGGCGCGCCCAGCCCGCCGGCTTCCAGCATCGAGGTAATCGATACAAAGGGGTAAGAGTCGAGATAGATGTCCGCTGCCTCGAAGCTGAGCGAAGGATCGGGCGTCTCCGGCCGCCCCATGATCCGCCCGCCGGTCGCCGCTATGGCGTCTTGCCAATCGGCCGGCTCGCCCGGCCCGACGACCAACAACCGCGCATCGGATCGGGCCAGGAGTGCCTCGACATGCATGTCGGCGAACGACACCCCGCCCATCGTCCGGTATTTCACGCCGCGCGCGACCGAAACCAGAAGCGGTCCGTCGACCGGGATGCCGAGCTTCTGGCGCGCCTCGGCCCGGCTGTGCTTGCGGATCGGCGGATCGATTTGGATCGGCAGGATGGCGTGACGCTTAGCCGGGGTCCCACGCCGTTCCACCACCAGACGCTCGCCCGAGACGCGCGAACTGGCGATCAGGTCGCACACACAGAGCCCGACCCAGAAGGCATGGTCGGCATGGTTGACCAGCACCACGGGCGGTCGGTTGCGCTCGTCGGCGAAGGCTATACTGGGCGTCGGGTCCTCGTTGCTGACGTGCAGGACGACCAAGTCGAAATTGAGCGACAACTTGCGGAGCGCGCTGGCCCATTCCACCGGTCCGCCGCGTGTTGCGCCGATTACGTGGATATGTCCGCCACGAGCCTCCACGGCCTGGCGCACCGAGGCCGGCGGCTTCCCCGGATGGCGCAACAGGGCCAAGGAGTGATGACGGCTCTCGTCGGCGACGATCCAGCGGCGCATCATCCGCGTCAAGCCGCCGACTTCGCTCAAAGCGGTGGCCACATGCAACACGCGGCCGATCTTCGTTCGCGTCGGTCGCGCAGTTTCGGCCTTCGGGGCGAGTGTCCGTCGCGCGATCTCGATCAGGATTTGCTCAAGCGGCTCGGACCGATAAAAGCCGCAATGCCGCTTGCGTGCAAGCGTGACCGCCGCCTCTACATAGGCCGCCGCGGAGTTGAGGTCGTCAGCCTCCAGACAGCGCTCCGCCTCACACCGAAGGCTTTGAAACTCTTCGTAGTTGTGACGCATACGCGCCACCTCGGAATCGGAGCGCACGGCTTCAAATCGCATCGTCTCCGGCATCCTTCCCCCCCACGGTCGCGGCCTGCCCTAGAACTTGTTATACCTAGTGGTGAAGGCTTGCCAAGCGACAAAGCAGGTTACATAGAACTGTAGCCGACCGCTGCTATCGCTTCAGCGGCGCACCAAGGATCATATCCGATTTGCAGGCGATGGCACGTGACAGACAGTTCCAGGGGGAAGCGATGCCTATTTCGGACAGTGTGGTGCTGCGTGGCGAGGTCGTCATCCACCACCCCAGTATGGTGAACCTCTACGGCTGCGAGGTCGGTAACGGCTCGCGCATCGGCGCTTTCGTCGAAATCCAGAAGAATTCCTCAGTCGGCGAGCGCTGCAAGATCTCCTCGCACACCTTCATCTGCGAGGGCGTAACCATCAAGGACGAGGTCTTCATCGGCCATGGGGTGATGTTCACCAACGACCGTCTTCCCCGAGCCACCAACCCGGACGGGAGCGCGCAGAATGAAGCCGACTGGAAAATTGAGCCGACCCTGGTCAAGAAGGGCGCCTCCATCGGCTCCAACGTCACCATCACCCCGGGCGTGACCATCGGAGAACGGGCCCTGATCGGCGCTGGCGCCGTCGTCACCCGTGACATCCCCGACTTCGCCATCGCTGCCGGCGTGCCAGCCCGTGTGGTCGGAGACGTAAGGACCGCAAAGACTGGCTGACCCCCCTCGGCCCCTCTCGGCACGGCTTCGTACACCGAATTGCGATCCTTTGGTGTATTCGGAGAGATCATTTGAGGTAGATCCGGCGCCCTGCCCTCGCCTGGCTGGATGATCCTGAGGGGGTCTTGATGACCCAACGGCCATAGTGACCGCACCGCTTCGCAGCTTCAAACTGCATTGTGAAGAGGTCGAGGTGGCACGGCATTGAGCGATCGGCGCATCCCTTCTCAACCAACGACAGGCTCCAACAAGCCTCCAAGACTCCGGTGGGCGGGGGCGGAGTGAAGGGTAGTCAATATGATCAATATCGGCATCATCGGTTACGGCTATTGGGGGCCGAACCTCCTGCGCAACTTCATGGAGATCCCCGATGCCCGGGTCCGCGTGGTCGCCGACCTGGACCCCAAGAAGCGCGAGTTGGTGAACCGTCGCTATCCGGGTGTGCAGTCCACCAGGGACGTCCAGGCCCTGTTCCAAGATCCCGAGATCGACGCCATCGCCGTGGCGACGCCGGTCAATAGCCACTTCGAACTGGGCATGTCTGCGCTGAAGGCCGGCAAGCATCTCTGGCTCGAGAAGCCTATGACCGAAACCTCGCTACAGGCCAGGATGCTGGTTAATGAAGCGGACAAGCGCGGGTTGACCCTGATTGTCGATCACACCTTCATCTATACCGGTGCAGTCCGGAAGATGCGCGACATCGTCGCCGCCGGCGACCTCGGCCAGATCTATTATTACGACGCCACCCGGGTGAACCTGGGCCTCTTTCAGAGGGACGTAAACGTCATTTCCGACCTGGCGGTCCACGACTTCGCGATCATCGACCGTCTGTTCGAAGAACATCCGACCGCCGTTTCGGCCAGCGGTATCAACCACTTCCCCGGCACCCCGGAAAATTTGGCCTACATTTCGCTGTTTTACGACTCTGGCATGATGGCGCACATCAACGTGAGTTGGCTAGCTCCGGTGAAGGTGCGTAACATACTGGTCGGCGGCTCCAACAAGATGATCACCTACGACGATCTGGAGCCGTCCGAGAAGGTCAAGGTTTACGACAAGGGCGTCTCCTTCACCGACGACCCGGCCAAGATCCACGAGATGCGCGTCGGCTACCGGACGGGCGACATGTGGGCGCCCAAGCTCGACTCCACCGAGGCCCTGCGTATCGCCGGCCAGGAGTGGATCGACTGCATCATCGAAAAGAGGGTTCCCATCGCAGATGGCCGGCTTGGCCTGCGCGTGGTGGAGATCATCGAAGCCGCCACCAGTTCCATGCGCGGGCGTGGCGAAACCGTGCACCTGCGACGCAAAGATGCAGCCTAATATGATCCCGTTCGTAGATCTGAAAGCCCAGTACACCACGATCAAGCTCGAGGTAGATGCCGCCATTCAGCGCACTTTGGAGAGCTGTCAGTTTACCCTGGGCGCTGACGTCGCTGAATTCGAAAAGGAATTCGCCGCCTATTCGCAAGCGGCCTTCGGCGTCGGCGTCAATACCGGCACCAGCGCCCTGCACCTGGGCCTGCTGGCCGCCGGGATTGGACCGGGCGACGAGGTGATCACCTCCCCCTTCACCTTCGTGGCGACGGTTGCGGCCATTTACTACACAGGCGCGACCCCCGTGCTCGTCGATATCGATCCTGCGACCTACACCATCGACCCGGCCCAGATCGAAGCCGCGGTCACGCCGGCCACCAAGGCGATCATCCCGATCCACCTCTACGGCCAGCCCGCCGACATGGATCCGATCATGGCCATCGCCCGGAAGCACGGCCTGATGGTGCTGGAGGACGCTTGCCAGGCCCACGGCGCGGAATACAAGGGCAAGCGCGTCGGGGCCATCGGCGACATGGCAGCTTTCAGCTTCTATCCCGGCAAGAACCTCGGCGCCTATGGCGAGGGCGGGATGCTGACGACCAACATCGCCGACCACAACCGTGCGGTTCGCATGCTGCGAGACTGGGGCGCCGAGCGGAAGTACCATCACGAAGTCAAAGGCTATAATTATCGCCTGGAAGGCCTTCAGGGCGCTGTCCTGCGTGTGAAGCTCAAACATCTGGACCGATGGACCGAGCAGCGACGCGCCACGGCCGCCCGCTATGACGCCATGTTCGCCGGCATCGGCCTGTCGACCCCGTTCGTCCGCGACGATGTGCGCCACGTCTACCACATCTACGCCGTGCGTACGCCCGACCGCGCGCGCTGGGGGGAGGCGTTGAACGCTCAAGGCATCCAGTCGGGTATCCACTATCCCATTCCGGTTCACCTGCTGCCCGCCTACGCCGATCTCGGCTACAAGCAGGGCCAGTTCCCGCACGCCGAAAAGGCCGCCGCCGAGGTTCTCTCCCTACCTATGTTCCCGGAGTTGACGGAGCAGCAGCAGGACGCGGTCGTGGCCGCGGTCATCGAATTGCAAGCAAGCGTTGAGCGGGCCCAACTCAACCGGAAACACGCCTCGAACCGATGACAGGGAATACGATGAAACTTGAAGGCTCTCGCATCCTGGTGACCGGCGGCTGCGGTCTGGTCGGCTCGACCACCATCGACCTGCTGCTGAAGGAGCACGCGCCGGAAAAGATAGTGATCCTCGACAACCTGGTCCGCGGCAGCCTGCAAAACGTCAAGGACGCGCTGCAAGACCCGCGCATCGAACTCGTCGAAGGCGACATTCGCGACGTGGCAACTGTCCACAGGGCCACCGACGGCATGGACGCCGTCATCCACATGGCAACCCTGAGGGTCATCGCCTGCGCCGCCGAGCCGCGCGAAGCCCTGGGCGTCATGTGCGACGGCAGCTACAACGTCATTGAGGCCGCCCAGGCTAAGGGCGTGAAGAAGATCTGCGCGGCCTCCTCGGCCTCGGTCTACGGCCTGGCCGACCTCTTCCCGACAGAAGAGAGCCACCACCCGTACAACAACCGCACCTGGTACGGCGCCAGCAAGGTCATGCTGGAAGGCCTGTTGCGCTCGTTCAATGACATGTACGGCCTTCCCTACGTGGCTTTGCGCTATTTTAACGTGTACGGCCCGCGCATGGACCTGCATGGTAAGTATACCGAGGTTCTAATCCGCTGGATGGACCGCATCGACGCCGGCCAGCCGCCGCTGATTCTCGGCGACGGTTCCACCACCATGGACTTCGTCTATATCGAGGACATCGCCCGAGCGAACATCCTGTCCCTGCTTTCTGACGTGGAGGACGATGTGTTCAACGTCGCCAGCGGCGTGGAGACCAGCCTGAACGAACTGGCCGCCTCACTCCTGCGCGTGATGCACTCCGACCTTCAGCCGGAGTACGGGCCCGAGCGCAAAGTGAACCCCGTCTCGCGGCGCCTTGCCGACACGTGCAAGGCGGAAAAGATGCTGGGCTTCAAGGCGAGCATCGACCTCGATGAGGGCCTCACCCGCCTGGTCGACTGGTGGCGAGCCACACGCGGGCAGGTGACCTGACGAACCGCTCGCGACGACGAAAACTTTCCTGGTAGGCTTGCCCCTACATGGCAGAAGCGTGCGATCCTTGACATGGGCGCGCGCCCCGCGGCGTCACCCTCACCCGCCGCCCATCGCGACGTAGAATGTGCAGTCGCTCCACATGGCGTAAATGAACGCCGCCAGCTTGCGCGCTATCGCAGGCCTAGCGATAGCAAGAGCGTTGCCGATCTCCAGGCCCCAGCTCTTGATCTTGTCCTTGCCTTGAAGCGCGTCATCCGTCCCGACACCCGCCTCGGAGAGCGCGCGCCGCACGTCGGCGTCGCCAGCCTTTTGAGATAGGGACCTCGAACATCGATCGAAGTGCCCGAGTGCCTGGGCCGCGAGACTAGGCCGAAGTAGGCGGCGAGTCGCCTGAGGGACGAATGCGCGTCGGGTCCTCGATCTCTGTCATGAAGAAGTTGCCGTCACCGGGCTGACGCCGCGGATCGCCATAAAGCGCCAGCATGCCTCGCAGCGCGCGACGGTCCTCATGACCAGATCATGCAGCCGGCAGTACTGTCGCCACATGGCGCGCGGGCCGGTGAGCATGTCGTCTATCAACTCGGCCGCAGCCTGCGCACCGCCTGCGCGAAGGCGCCGCCTCCGACCTTGCCCCATGCGGATGCCGAACGACTTTAACGAGTGGCGGACGGCGTTCTCCAGATAGAGCAGCTTGGCTTTCAGCTTCGCCGGTGCGTTAGCAGCAGGTGCGTTCGGTTGCACCTTTCCGACTTGATATAGCCCCAGCGGGACCAGCAAGTGCGCAGGATTTTGGCGACGCCGACGCGTCGGTCTTGTTGAGCTGCGTGCGAAAGCGGAAGCCAAGCCGCAGTCCCCCAACGCCGAATGGCGCCGTCTATCTTTGGCTCATATTGGGACACCCTTGGTTTGGCACCGCAATTGCTTCTAAAGCTTTGTCGTGGCGCGAGGGCGCTGCTTCCTGGTTGGCGAAGCAACAGGGCGAGGTAGGCAATGCGCATCCTAGTGGGACCTGCTAAACGAGAAGGTGTTTCTCGAACGATTTTCCATCGACCGTTGGGCGATGCCGATATCAGATCCGAAACGGGGGCGGTCATCATGTCGATAGATGCCGGCGGCATTTATGCAAGCGGTTCGCAATACCGGTACCAGATTGAGTTGACGCTTGATGAACTTGAGGTGCTTGCGAGCCGTCTGGCAATGAGATCCAACTAGAATACTTGGCCGCGCCAGCTCCCCTGACGCAACGAATCAGCTGCTTTAGCTTCGCCGGACCTGAAGGAACTGTCGGCCGGCGCATGCGGTTCTAGCTATTTCTATTTGGCTGGTAGCATGCTTCTGTTGGATTTTCACCAACGACGGCCGATTCATCATTGGCCCTTGTGCGCGAGCTGCCAGGCTAGTGCACCGGACCGTACCGGACGTCGGTGGCACCGTTCGCTGTCCCGATGCCGCTGCCTGGTGCTCGTCAGCCAGATCACCGCACTCTGCACGCAAGATGGAACTGTTTGAAGAATGGGTTATGGCCAGAGCGGCGCCGACGCGGCTTCCGGCGGCACGCCGCCGTCACCTAGAGAACCGCCAGCGCAAGCGGCGCCAACGCCCGCAACGGTGCCTGGCATCACCCTTCACTCAGCCGGCGCCGCACCCACCTGCCCCACTACATCGTGGTGCAGTTCGGCGAGGAACCCCACTGATCCGGGCGGCATTGTCGCCGAGGTCGTAGCGGCCGTAAGCGGGAATTGATGACGTCTGCGCCCTGGCCAAATCCGCGATCACACGCTGGGCACGACTATTGTCGTCTGAAGTCATAACAGAAAATCGGCTCTGCCAAACTTGCGGGATGAAATCACAAGATCAGAGCGCGTCATCAAGTCCGGCTATAACTCCACCGGCAGAGATTGCGACTGAAGCCGCACCCGCCCTTCAGCACCGTAGCTGATCGCACCGCCTACCTTGGTCTCAACCGCGCTGTCACACGGCTTTCGTTCATTCGCATGGTTCGCGGAGATTGGCATGATCGCATCCTCTCATCTCATCCGGCGTCGTCTCCCTCACAAAGCAGCGCCGGTAAGGCTCGGCGCCCTTCTTTTCGTTCCCTGTGTGTGTGTCCAAAGGAGGTCGCCGGGCCTGCCGTTGCTCGGGTGGTTGCTCCTGATGGCTGCGCTTGGCGCCGTGGCCCTACCTCTTCCTTCCGGGTAAGCCAGCGACGCGCTTGCGAGCCGGCTCGGCATGTAGGATTATAGTCCTTGTTGCGGCGAAGCTCCATGACCTGAGATCGCCAATGGCCAGAACCAAACCTTCCGAACAGCTTTCACAGGCGGAAATTGACCGCTTCCTGGCGGCAGCCGAGGCGCTGCACAAGAGCATCGTCGGCCGCTCCTGGCGTACCACAGCGAGCACTACAAAGCTCTTCGTGAGGTCCAGCGGCCCTTGTTGAAGTCGATCGAGACCATCACCGGCAGGAAGACGCAGTTCATAAAATGGAACGGGACAGGACCGGCACAGGCTTGGGAGAAGCCTCCGGGCTAATGCCCAGCCTCGCGCACCTCTCGCCGCCGCATCACCTCCACAAGCAGTTCAAAGACGGTTTCAACCTCGCCGTTGATTTCGTCGGCGCCGATGCCGGCCTTCTCGGCAGCTGTCATCAACTGATCTTTCAAGTCACCGATGGTGATCGGAACCCCCAGCGCCACAATGGGCAGCTGCTTGGCCACCCACTTGTCGAGAAACTTCATGCCGCGTGTGCTCATTTATTAGCAACCTCTCATCTTGACGCCGCAGCCGCCCGCCCCAGAGTCTTGCACATTGCTCGAGGCAATATCAAAGTTGGCGATGAGGTCGCCGTCACTGCGGTTGTGCGCGGCCGGGTGACGCCCGATCGCGTAAGCGTGACGATCCCGTCCTATAACTTCCCGCATTCGGTTGTCGAGTCGACTTTGAAAGCCGTGATCGGCCAGAATATGGAGGTCACCGGCACGGTCACGCGCGTCGATGGAGACAAGGTGACCGTGAGCCTCCGGCCATTGGTGACTGTGGACGCCGAGTATGTGCGGCTGGTTGAGAGCTATGTGGCGCCGAAGGGGAAAACGCGGCTTGTTGACAAAGCCTAACGGCACAGCCGACCCAAAGCACAGGCCACTGAAACTTTTCCCTTCACATCGGCTCTGGTCGCCTCGCGCTAGCTGCCGACGATGGGTCGGCATCTTCCCAACTTTGCGCCATGTCATCGCGATGATGTTGACGAAGGCGCTTCAGCAGTTCGCGAGAGGCTGGATCGCCCTGCGCGATTGATCCATGTTCTGGCACGTGGCGCGTTCCTCCATGGACTTCTGCCACTTTAGCAAGGTGGCGGTAGTCGCAGTGGCCGCTTGAGCGATATCTATGGGCGTTGCAATCATCGCATCCTCCCAAAAGGCAATGGTAACCACAATCTTTATAGGCGTCGAAACCCTTCCTTCAATCAAAAAAACGGATTCATACGGCAAAATGGCTACTTGTCAGGAGCGCTCGACGGCGGCTTCGTCGCCCTCGGCTTCCATCTCTTGACGATCTGAATGATTGTCCTAATGCCCGTAGGGTCCGGTTCCTGGCAGCGTTCCCTTCGTTCTTCAAGGAACAGCTTGGTGTGCTCGTTCCGCTCAAGAGGCGTTGTCCCGTGCTCTTGAGCGAACTTTCCAAACGCCTTGCGCAGGTCGGCAAGGTCCAAAGCCCAAAGAAGCTCACTGCTACCGGGTGCGACATTGCGTTCACCAATCCGCCCATTCTCTCGGAACTAAGTTGGCTTCGCGGTTGAGCCTTTAAGATGGCATTGCGAGATAATTTGCTCGGTTCCTAATACGCATATATCTTCGGCAGCGCGGGGCTTCCTGTCTTCCCGCAGTGGCCGGTGCAGTTAAGCCCCCCCACAAGCTTGCCCAACTGCACCGGCCATTCCCTTATGGCTGGGGATGGTCTTTGTGCTCGGCAATCTTTTCCAAGAGCTTCCGTGAAGCATCTAGGACGCGTCGCGTTTCGGTGATCGTCGATTGCAGGGAGTCCAGTTGGCTCTCCGCTCGGAGCTGGCTACGGCGGGCGCTTTCAATGAACTGGTGGTCAGGTTCCCACCGGACTTTCATGGGACTCAGCCTCTCTTATCGGTAGCGCATCAACGCCAAGGAAACCCGCGATCCGCGCGCAACAGCGGGTCTCCATAGTCACGGCTACATCCGAAGAATCGATTGCTTAGATTAGGAAATGTGTGGTTCTCGCCACGGTTCCATACAATTTTAGAAAGCCGTTCCCTATGCCTGGATCGTCCCAACCCGCCGATTCAAATTGGCTTGCGCGAAATGGGTCAAAAAATCAAATAAGCATGGAAACCAAAAAGCTCTTGTTGCGTTCGGCGCACTAAAAGGTCGGGAGGTTGTGCCCATGGGCACCTTTTTACCGCTGTTCGTTAAGCTGGTAGACCGGAAATCAATGACGGTTTCCTCTATTTGTGAGGCCGAGGATGCGCTCCAGGGGCAGTGGCCAAATAAGGGTGCGGCGGCCTATAGGGATGCGTGCCGATTGATCGCGGAGGCCAAGGATGGAAGCTGCAGTCCGGCTGTAGCATTTGCGGCGTTCAAGGCTGCCGCTATCGATCAGCACTTGCTGCAGCCGGAGCCCGGCGCTCGGCATGTTCGACAACGTGACATAAACCATCGTGATGATGAAGCCGACGGCCCCTAGTATCAAATTGGGGCCGACACAGCGGAGTCTCGCTTGGTCGCGCGACGGTGGGCTCGCACCGACCGGGGCAGGTGATGCGAGCCCGGCCGAGTCTTGCGGGACCTCGACCGGCAGCGAACACCCACTCGCTGCCGTTCTATCAACAAGCCCCCAAATTTCAGGTTCCGCTAATGTACAAAAAAGCCCACCACCGTTCAGGTAGTGGGCAGTTTTGGGAGACACTGATATGGGAACAGTGCGACCGCCCCAAGTGTTTCGAGCCTACAATGTTCCAGGGGGATTCACAGTGCGGGCGTTTCTATGAAGGCATGGACACGGTTTCCGATGATACCGGCCAGGCCTCAGGGAGCCCCGCCGGACTTGTGGCGCCCGTCCGCGCCTTCGCCTTCGATGTTGCCGCCACGCTGTTCCTGGGCCTCGCAGTCGGCCTTGGTGTTGGCTTTGGAATGGCGATCGTGGGTTAGATCGCGTCCTCCCTTCGTTTGTATGTTTCGTGGGCATTGGTAGCAGTGCCCATATGTTTGCCAGCCGGCGCTAAGTATCACCGGTCAGGCCCAGTGGCCGCCCGTTAGCGCCCCCCGCAACAAGCTGCTGGGCCGCCCTTTGTACCGCCGAGGCGAAAAAAGCCGCTGCGCGAGATGGTCAACTAGCGCCAGTGAACTGCGCGAACTAATTGCGCGCAAAACGCATAGGCGGCGGGCTTTTTGTCTGTCCGGGGAACAGGCGTCAGGCGGGTGAGTTGGGTGGTTGCAGCGTCTCCCGCTGCCAACCGATGTCGACGGTTGAGGCCCATGCTGTGCTTTACAGGCTGGCGCGGGCCGCTCGTGCCCCGTTAGGTCCATCGAACTTAGCGATCCACCTGGTTCGGGTCGCCCCCGTTTAGGTCTTAGATTTGCCTTCTCAGGCCATTCGCAGCCGGCGAAGTCTATGGGCGACGTAGTGCGGACCTGGCCCCGCGAGCGGTCGTCCGGTCATCAGGAAGCCGTCCAGCATAGCTAGCAATTCGCGCGCTGCGCCGGATGAGCAGTAGTAGTAGATTACTTGACCGTCGCGTCGGGTGCCGACAAGGCCGAAGGCGCGGAGCTTGGCAAGATGCTGCGACAAAGCCGACTGGCTGAGTTGAACTTTCTCGGCGAGGACACCGGCCGAAAGTTCGCCGCCGGCCAGGTGGTTCATGATCAAAAGCCGCTTCTCATTTCCCATCAAGTTGAGAAAGGCGGAGACGGTTTTGGCACTGGCGGCAAGGTTTCTTGAAATCATCGAATCAGACTAAGGTCCTACCCAAGATAGGAACTTAAGTCTGCAGGAACGCGGAATCAAACCCTCAGTTCCGCAAAAAAAGCAAATTCCTATTGATCCTCATCCTCGCGGAATCCCTGCAGCCATGCAAGCCGCAGGTCATCCCCGCCGCGCAGATGCTTCACGCGGCCGATCAGCCTCGGCTTGACCCATTGCGTGGCAGGCCGCTTCACGATGCCCTTGGGCGTCGTGCCTGAGTGCTCCTGGACGCGTTTGCATAGCCTCTCGCGCAATTTCCCGGTTCAAGGTGACGAATGCGCTTCCGACATAGCGCCCGGTGCCGCGCTCAGCCATCAGAGCGAAAGCCGGCTTGCCCGCTTCACGCATCGAGCCGAGCAGAAGGCGCTGTTGAAGGCAACGAACGAGTTGAGCGAGTCACCAGACGACGTGCTCAGCGACATCGGGATTTCCCGTGACGACATCACGACGTTTGCGTTCCGCAGCCCGGCGTCGAGACGTAGGGGCTGAGCAATAAAAACCCGCCACTGTGAGGCAGCGGGTTCTCTTTCGGAAATGATGAGCTGCCTTTTACGGCCGGCCTTCATTGGGCGGGGTTGCGGATGTCTCTGGCCGGACATTCGACGTCATTGAAGCGAGGCACTCCTCCAGACGTTCCAGCCGCGCCTTCTGGCATCGCAGTGTGTGCGCGACGTCATGCAGCCTGGATTTACCCTGAGAGTTGGCGGCAGCGATCAAGTCTATTTGGAGCCGACTGATCTTGCTCCGCAGATCGCGAGCGTCAGCTTCCATCAGACCCTTGATCCATCCAGCCCCGCGCATTCCAGCACACCATCCACCGAGCCCTGCGTCGCACGATAGCCGCGAGTTTGCTAACAACCATGCCATGAACCTTCTCGAATTTTATGCATTGCTAATATATAAAAAGCCCGCCACCGTCAGGCATCCGGGCAGTTTTTGCCCGTTCGGATCGATCTGTGAGGTTTGTCACAGACGCATCGACGTATCGGCGTAGGCTACGTGCAGTTTCCTGCAGCGGTAAAGGGAGTGGTCCGATGCTTGTGAACCTTCCTATGCTAGTGAATCTTCCTCTTGTCGCAGTTGGTCCCCTTGCCGATTGGGTCGCCACGGCATTGAGACCACGTTTGTAGGCAAAGCTTCGCCATCCGCCGAAGCGGCGATATTCTTCAACATTGGGATTGCCCCCTTAGGCTCGCGGCTTGATAGCCGCTGGGGCAGCGTGGGGTATTTGTTTATAGACCGCGACATCGCCGAATGGTTCGCGGTCGCTCTGCCGAACAGAACAAAGGCGAGGCAGTTGTTGTGACGGCAAAGGTCCGGAAGGCCGGCGTTCGGCTTGCAAAGGCCAGTGAGAAAGAGGTTGTGACCGTGCCGAGACGGTCGCGGGCACGTTCTCTTGAGCCGCGACCGAAATTTAGTTGAGTCAGCCGCTTCCGATGATCGCCAGTGGCCGGTTAGGTAAGCGAGCCCCTTGTCAGGCAGTCCGGCATGTAGAACATGACCGGCACGTCTGGGAAGCCTTCAGGCTAAGTCCGCCCTTTCGGCGCCACGACGATCCACTTCGATAATCAATTTGAAGACACTTTCAAGCTCGCGTTGATCTCGTCGGCAGGAATGCCGGCCTTCTCGGCAGCTGTCATCAACTGGTCTTTTCAAGTCGCCAACCGCGATAGGGTCTCCCCGCGCCACAATGGGCAGTTGTTTGGCTACCCACTTATCGAGAAACTTCAGGCCACGGACGCTCATCCTTGACACCGCACCCGCCCCGGGCCGGGTGACACCCGATCGCATAAGCGTGACGATTCCCTCCTATGACTTCCCGCATGCGGTTGTCGATTCGACTTCTAAGGGCGTGATCGGCCAGCATATGGAATTAAAGCGTGTCGCGATTAATTAGCCTCGTATCCTGCAGCCTTGAAGAAGTTTCTGCATTCAACTGGCTCGAACAGGTGGCACATCGCCGAGAGCCTCGCAGAGCGCGTCGAAGGTCCTGGCCGCCTTCTTTCGCAGCCGCGCCTTGAGTTTTGAGTAGGCCATCTCGATCGGGTTGAGATCGGGTGAGTATGGCGGCAGGAACAGGAGCCAAGCGCCCCTTTGGCGAACCAGTTGTGCGGCGCGCTCGTTCTTGTGGAAGCCGACATTGTCGAGAATGACGATATCGCCGGGCGACAGTTGGGGGCAAGCTGTGTTTCGACATAGTGTTCGAAAATGGCGCCATTCATCGGCGCGTTGACGATCCACGGCGTCAGCGTGTTGTTGCGTATGTCGATGAGGGGCATGGTCACCGCGAGGCAGCGCGCCATTTCCGCGTTTCGCCTCGCTTTGTGAACAATCTGATCAACTTGCGGCGGCAGACCGGTTCGCTTGAAGCGCGCCGGCAGGGCCATGTGGGCGGCGGCAAGCTTGAGCCGCATGCCGAGTTTGTGCGTTTGCGATTGGCCGAGACCGGCGAACTGACGCAACTCAAGCGGTAGCGGCTTGCCCATCGCGGTCTCCTTTCAACCGCAATGAATCACGAACTCAAACCAAAGGGAATCCTGAATCCTTTAAATCGCGACAGGCTCTAGTCGGCCCGGTCACGCGCATCGACGGCGACAAGGTAACCGTCAGCCTCCAGCCACTGGTGACTGTCGACGCCGAGCACGTGCCGTTGTTGAGAGCCATGTGCGCCACAAGACCGTGGCATCGTAGCCCGGCGATGAAGGTCTGCGTCTGCCATTTGCCGAAGGGCGCATGCGTCCTGAAGCGCTCGCCCTTCGGCGCCCAGCCGGTGCGTTTGGTCAGTTTGGTGTTGGTCGACGTCTCATCGATGAAGATCAGCCGCCAAAGCCTTGTTGAAGAAGCGCTTTCGCCGCCCGGTCCACAGCTCACGCGCCTGGCGCACGTCGGCCCGCTGCTGCTCGCTGGCCAGTAGAGTTTTTTTATGACTGAGTCCAAGGCGATGGAGCAGGCGCCCGACATTGGAGCGGTGCACGCTCACACCACGCACCTCCAGTTCGACGCAAAGCTCATCCAGCGGGCACGGCGAAAAAAGCCGATTGTTGACAAAGCCTAACGGCGCTGCTTGAGGAGATCAAAGGCCTTGTCGCAGGGGCAGCCGCCGGAAAGAATGGGATTCGGGCCGCTTTGGATAATTATGCGGTTCCCGAGCCAGCACGGCGACAAGTACCGAGCAGTCGAGTTCCTCGTTGAACGAAAAGTGCGGGTCGGCCTCTGGCAAGATCTGAGCCAAGCGTAGCGATTTCAACCTGGCTGTCTTGGCGGCACGTTCTGCGCATTCAACCTCATTGATCGTTTTCGCGGACCGCACTTCACCTCGGCGTTCTCCCAGCCAACACATTTCCTGGTAGCCTCATTCTCACCTCCCCCCGACGCAAATTTCTACATTCGGATGAACCATGTCGCCCTTCATTCTGATGAAGCCCAAGCTCAAACAGGGGGCCAGATGGCCGCGATTGTGGGCTCGCGCCGACCGGCGAGGTGATGCGAGCCCGGCCGAGTCTTGCGGGACCTCGACCAGCAGCGAACACCCACTCGCTGCCGTTCTATAACAAAGCCCCCAAATTTCAGGTCCGCTTATACAAAAAAAGCCGGCCTTCTTTCGGCAGCCGGCCAGTTCCAACAGAACAAGGGAACGTGCACTGATGGGGCAGTGCAACGCCCGAAGTGTTCGAGGCTACAATGTTCCAAGGGTGAGAATAACGAGGCAGCCTAGCTAGCGGTTGGCGCCAGCCGCATGGCTTGCCCCCTCCGCCCTCTTGACTGCCCGAGCGGGTTAGGGACCTTCACTGCGTGCCTTGAGAGAAGCGGCCCGGGGCACCTTTGGAAATCAAGCCGCGTGATAACCGACGATGGGGGAGCCCTTACGTCGTGGACAACGAGCAGCACGGCTGCCCAAGCACAACTCCAAACAACAACAATCCGGCTTCCGCGCCCATGGCGGCGTTGCGGCCACTAAAAAACTGGAGCAAAGTGATGACCAAAATTGTCGAATATCAGGATAGTGACGTGACGGTGGTATCGCGGAATCCGTTGCGAGGCGCACTGGAACTGGTGACCGATGACGACGACACAACCTTCCTCGAACCGGACAGGGACAGCGCCGAGTGGCTGGTGTCGGCGCTCCTCGAGTTCCTCATGGAAGGCAAACGCCCAGAAACACCAAAGATGACTGTTGAACCGGCCGCTGACGGCGCCAGAGGCCGCGACCAAGTTCTAACCTCCATTTTTGAAGGCATAGCAGCAGCCTATCAAGCCAACGCTCTATGAAAACAATGATCCTTTGGACAATTGCGCGACCTTTGCAGAGACGGCACTAGCGTCGCTGGAGTCGACTGGCTTCAGAGTGGTGCGTTAAGCCACCTTTGCTGCCTGCACGGTTTCGGGTGAACCGTGCAGGTTGCCCAATGGGGCGACAGTGGAACAAACTGAGGATTCACATTCCCGGAGTTCCGATTTAGAATCATTCCATGGAAACGGTGTTCGATGATATCGCCAACGCCCCCAGAGAGCCCCGCTCAGACGTGTGGCGCCCAGTCCGCGCCTTCGCCCTCGATCTTGCCGCCAAGCTGTTCCTTGGCCTCGCTGTCGGCCTAGGCGTTTGCTTTGGAATGGCGCTGGCTGGTTAGCTATCTCGCTGCGGCCGACTGAAGTGCGACAGCAGCAAAATCTGCCGTTGAGTTTCCCGAAAACGTAGCAGTCTCTGATTCAGCGGAGGTCGAACTTGTTGATGCATGGATGCCAAGGAAATCCTTTCCACAAAGGGCACTAAAATCTTCGGTGACATTGCTCATGGACCCGGAGGTGGTGCCGGAAGCGATGAGCGAGATAAAAGCGATGCCATCGGCTGGAATGGTGATGGTAATCCTGTCGCCGCTTTCTGCAGCTATCGCGGCAGGTATCTCAGAAGCTCCAACCACTCTGTAAATCTGCGCCGTGACAGACGGGTTGCCGCCATCAAAAGTGAACCCGATGTCGGTCGACGTTGTGTTTTCCAATATGTCGCCGCTGCCGGCTGATATGAACCAGATCTCGGAATTGGCGCTTGAGGGCACATCATGACTGCGCACCAGGCGCCTTGCCGGAAGGTCGCCGACAGTGACGGTATCCAGCGTCCGCAACTCCCCGAAAAATTTCCATGAGACTTCGAGCCAGATATCCCGACCGGCAGCAACAGCACCAAGGTTTTTCGAGGGCGCCTTAACCGTCGGGCCAGGGACGAGCCCCCCAGTATTGAAGGCCGAGACAGCCGAGACCATGATCGGTGACGAGCGCCGTAAATTCTGACAGCCAATGATCGCCGCCGTGATCGCCAACGCCGCCAGGACAAGGGCAATCGCTATCCAGACAACTGACCGGCGTCGATTTCGCATCGTTGCCCCAACCCTAGGGGAAATAGCAACGTATTAGCAACTGCTTGTATTTCTCGTGAACCAGGATCATTCTTGCCGCACGGAGGCCACCAGTAACGATGGAAAAGGGGAACGTCATGGAATCCGTTTGCTACGCCCAAAGCTCGATCTGTTTGCTGTCGCTCTTAGTCAATACCACCATGGCGCTTATTGTTTTGACGCCATTCGCAGCGACGCGCCTGCTGGTGTTGAGGATGCGCGCGGACTCGGGCCGAAACCTTCAACTAGCTTAAGGCGCCGTGGGCAAACCACGTTACCGAGGCGCAGATCATGCGATTGGTTCTGTTGATCCTTGCCGCTGTCGCCGTGTTCTACATCTGGGACAACGTGGCGAACGCGCCACCGACGAGATCCGCACTCATCTACAACGCCCGCGAGCGGCTAAGGGCTTCGGTGCAGTCGTATTCCTTCCAGACCTTACCCTGAAACATCTGCTGCGCAAAATGCCTCTTAGAATCGCTTCGACCCTTGCTGGCGGCCGCGGCTCGTTCGCGGCACATCGAGGACATGTTGGGGACCTGCCAGCCGCCTGGAGAGAAGCGGGTGCGCGGCGCCGGCAAGGCCGCATCGACGTGTGCAGGAAAGGATGAGCGCAAAACCGACATTGGCAGGAAAACCCGGGTAAATGCCGAGGCAAGACCGGATCGGATGGCATCGACTCCTTCCAGGGTATGGGCCGGCTTCGGCTGATCCAAGAATCCCTTAGCGTAAAAGCATGCGATATGGACCTGTCGGATTGTTTGTATTCAAACGACCATTGCGACGCAATATCGTCGGCAAAAGAACGTCCGAATGGGGCTGTCGGCGGCTCCGTCGTGGGAACGAAAAAAGAAGAGAAGCAGAACTTTCGTGTGCTATTTTTGCACACGAACTCCACTAACTATTTGATTTTATTTAGTTATCTGCCCCATCCATCATAGGTGCAACGGCCACTCTATGATCTTGATTTTTCAGCATCTGTTTAACATCAGAACCTTAGAACCTGCCGCACACGCTGCGTCAGCGAGACCTTCCTGCAACGCGACGTTGCGCGGCGCTGGGGCACCAACACCAAGTCGATCGCAGTGAGACGCCTACAAAGCATAGCGCGCCTGAAGGCTTCGGCGAACTCATCGACCTCCATATCGACGACATGTGCGATGTAGGCAAGTCCCCTCGCCGCTCCAAGGCCGCAGCCCTCGCTATGCTCCGAAGACATCTGGGGAAGTGCAGCATCGCCACCCTCGATCGCGAACGGCTCGTTCCCTTCGGTCGTGATCGAGCCGCCCAGGGTGCCGGACGATGAGTCTCGGTATCGACATCACCTGGGGAAGTCCTTGAGCGTCGTTTGATCCTGGATGATCTGCCTGGTCGTGATCGCGACAGCCGCTGGCAGTCTCTGACACACGATTGCGCTGAAGTCGTTCGGAATTTCCTGTGCGATGGCCGGAACAAGGCGGCCGGTCGAGAGCATCAGGGCTCAATGATCAAGCCAATGCACAAGGTCCTGGAGAGGGTAAGACATGACTGTTTCTCCTGCCGGATTCGGCCTTCGAGTTCGCCCGAGGTCAGAATTGAGATTCTCGCCGATTGTTTGACCGGCCCGATAAAATGGTTCCAAGGCGTTGACGACGGCAATGTGACCCGTGCCGAGCCATTGAAACTTGCTTGAGACGTTCCAAAATTTCGCCGGCGGGAATGGCGAGAGCCGCCAGACTCAAACACGCATGAGATTGTCTGAAGCCGAGGACCATCCATGGAAGGACCCATTTCGACCTATTTTGCATCGATTGAACCCGTGGCCCCCGACGTTTTTCTGGACCGCTTGCTGCATCCGGCGCGGCATTTCAAACAGCCCCACGACGTTTTGGCCGACGTTGCCCTGGACGCTCAGGAGAAGCGCGCCATTCTTTCGTCATGGGCGTCGGATGCCTGCGCCGTAGAATCCGTGCCAGCGCTTCGCATGCTGCCGGGAGCGGGTGAACCGGTCAGCTTCGACACGATCATGGATGCGTTGCAACAGTTGGATCAATCGGATGAGCGTGCCGGTCCTGACTGCAGTGACAACGCGGCAGTGGCCGCGTTCGTACCATTCGTCGATCGGATTTAAGGGCGACGTCGTTGTTCTTGCACCATGGACCCGTCGGCGAGTGACCCCGCCGGCGGAAGGGGTGGCATTGGTGCGTTCGCCCAGATTGCCGATGAAAATTTTCCTATTCTTGCTCTTGAAGGTGTAAGTCGCGATTCTAAATTGATGGTCGCCGGCAGCCTAATGGGCCGGCAGCACCAGGAGGCGGCAAGGCTCTTGGCGCCTTCTGTTGTCCATGTTGCTCAAAGGAGGATGTGGGTATGAAGACAAACCTCGATTTTACCCCTCTATACCGGTCCAGCATCGGCTTCGACCGCATGGTCGACATGCTTGAAAGTGCGAGTCGTGTGGCCTCGTTCGACAACTGGCCGCCCTACGATATCGCCAAGGTTGATGATGATCAGTATCGCATCACGATGGCGGTCGCCGGTTTCCCGCAGGACCAGTTGACCGTCACCTACCAGCCCAATATGCTGGTTGTGAGCGGGTCGCAACCCGGCGATGAGAACGGCCAGTATCTCTACCGCGGCATCAACGGGCGCGCTTTCGAGCGTCGGTTCGAACTGGCCGATCATGTCAAAGTCGAGGGCGCCAGCCTTGAGAACGGGCTGCTGAGCATCGATCTCAAGCGCGAGGTTCCCGAGGAGATGAGACCGCGCAAGATCGAAATCTCCAGCGGGGCTCCCATGCCGAAGATCGAGGCTCCCAAGGTCGAGACCGACAAGCTGGCCGCCTGAGCAATCCACCATGAAGGCTCTCGCTTGAGCCGGGCGTCCCGCCCGACTCAGAGACCTACAAAAGGAGAAAGACAATGAGCGTACGTGACTTGATCCCATGGGGCCGGGGCAACGGAAACTCGGCGCCCAGTCTCTTCCCTGATGATCGAGACCCCTTCGTCTCCCTCCACCGGGAGGTAAACCGGCTGTTCGATGACGCCTTCCGCAGCTTTGGCGCCAGACTGCCGGCCTTCGGTCCCTCTTTCGCCGCCAGTTGGCCGAGTGTCGAAATCTCCGACACGGACAAGGAAGTCCGCGTCACGGCGGAAACACCTGGCCTGGACGAGAGCGACATAGAAGTCCTGCTGGAAAATGGGGCGCTCAAGCTTAAAGGCGAGAAGCGTTCCGAGACCGAGGACAAGGACCGGCAGTTCTCCGAGCGCTTCTACGGTCGCTTCGAGCGCCTTATTCCGCTCGGCTACGAGGTTGAAGAAGACAAGGTCAACGCCGCCTTCAAGAACGGGGTGCTGACCGTGACGTTGCCCAAGACCGAGCGGGCGCAGGCGAAGGCCAAGCGGATCGCAATCAACGGGAAGAACTGACGGATGCAGTATGGGTGGCGGCCCTTACGGCCGCTGCCCGTGCGACCCTTCATAACGGGAGGGACAGGCAATGGAGACAGTTCAAAGCAGCGACAACAGAAACCTAACCAAGACGTCCGTCCGGCCGGACAATGACAATCGGCCTCGTCTAGACGGGCCGGCTTTGTCAATGGGACGGTCAGTGTTTCCGGACGGCGCAACGGCGCGGATCTACCAGCCCTGCCGCTCGGCCATGACCTCGGCAAAGCCCCGCAAGGACTGGCGATTGGTCTTCGAACGCCGCACAGCCCCGTTCATCGAGCCGCTGATGGGCTATACCGGTGGCCGAGACACCCTGACCCAGGTTGAACTGAACTTTCCGACGCTGGAAGCGGCGATCCGTTATGCCGAGCGTCAAGGCCTCAATTACGTGGTGCAGGCGGCACCTCCTGCTTCCCCGGCCAAGATCAGGAGACAACATGTATCGGAGGAGAAACAGGCCTTTTCCGACCTGGTTTGGCAGCGGCTGCAGTTGGCTTGGCTCCAGGCAAGTCACGGCTATGGCGCCGGTGCACAGGCAGCGCACATACAGACGGCGCTTTCGGAGCCCGAGACATTCTACGCCTCTCCGATGCAGGTGGTGGATGATCCCGTCCTTTCACCCGACGAGAAACGCGCTGTGCTCAAGAACTGGGCCTGGAACGAGTACCTGATCGACCTGGCCACCGCCGAAGGCATGCCGGAAAATGCACGCCCGTCGCGATTGGACGAGGTCGAACTCGCCTTGCTGGCCTTGGAAGTCCGAAACCGGGGCTTCCAGACCAGGACCAGCCCGGTGCACTCCCGGATAGCCGCATGATGAGGCAAGAAGGAACCCACTGATCGTCTTCGACGCCCAACGGACCATCCCCAAACCCTTCCCGCTTGCGGTCGCGGCAGCGGGCGGGCGCGCGCCGACAACTTTCCCAATGCGTGGGCGCCCGATTGCGCCTCGGCAGAACTCGGCACAGTTGTTAGGATCGCGCTGATATGGACGCTCCAATGAATTGGCGACAGAGGTTCCTATGTATCAATCCTTCAACGGCTCCGCCCATCCCCTGGCACCGAAAGAGATCGCGATCGCTGCCGTCCCCGAAGACGAGCGTGTCTGGGTCCCACAGGCTAAGGGCGTGTGGTTCCGACCACTTATGCTCAACACAATGCAAGGCCAGTGGTGCAATCTGCTCCGCGTACGCCGGGCCGGGATATTAAGCCGTCATCTGCATCCGGCCCCCGTGCATGGCTATGTGATCAAGGGGCGTTGGCACTACCTTGAACACGACTGGGTGGCAGAGACCGGATCTTACGTTTTCGAGCCGCCCGGTGAAATCCACACGCTCACGGTCCCAAGCGACGTGCCCGAGATGATCACCTTCTTCAACATCTCCGGCTGCATGGTTTACCTGGACAAGGATAACAAGCAGATTGGTTTCGAGGACGTTTTCACCAAGATCGACATGTGCAGAAGCCACTATGCGAGCGTGGGTCTCGGGGACGATTTCGTCGATCAATTCGTGCGGTAGACATCCGCCCGTTTGTCTTCCGCTGCGGTAAGTTCGCGCTCCGCCACAGAGGCGAAACGAGGAGATCTTGGTGACCGATTCCATGTGGGCGATGCCCTTCTTCGCGGGCAAGACCGTCGTCATTACCGGAGGCACGACAGGCATCGGAAACGGCATCGCCATGGCGTTCGCCGAGGCCGGGGCAATCGTCCATGCGACGGGGGCCACGGCCGCCGAGGTAGCGGCCGCTCGTGCATACGGCACCGCCGTCTCGTATTCAGTACTCGACGTCCGGGACATGACTGCGGTCGACGGATATTCCAGTCAGTTCACATCCGTTGCAGCGCTCGTAAATTGCGCAGGGGTAAACCTGCGCGCCGCCGAATTCACTGTCCAGGGTTTCGAAACGGTGGTCGATATCAATCTCACCGGCTCCATGCGGAGTGCGAGCGCGTTCCGAGGGGCACTCTCGAACGGGGGCGCCATCGTCAACATCGCCTCGATGTTCGCGTTTTTCGGCGCGGCTCATGCGCCGGCTTACGCCGCGTCCAAGGGCGCCATCGTGCAACTTACCAAGTCGCTCGCCATCGCCTATGCCGGGGATGGCATTCGCGTAAACGCATTGGCGCCTGGTTGGATCGAGACCGCCATGACCGCCGCGCCACGGGCCGATCCAGCTCGCAACGCGGAATTGATGAAACGCACTCCGATGGGTCGCTGGGGTACGCCGGGCGACCTGACCGGCCCCGCCTTGTTCTTGTGTTCGCCGCTCGCGGGGTTCATCACTGGGGCAATTCTGCCGGTTGACGGTGGCTATCTCATTGCGTGAGGCGTTGGCTATGCTGCGCGACCGATCTCCAAGCCTGTGTCGTCGAGATCAAGATCGAACGCGACCAGTCGACCATGCCTGACCGCAATTGCCGCCACCAACTCCGCAAGCTCGCCATCCGTATGCTCGCAAAAAGCTGCCTGTTTCCTGACAATCGTGACCGCATCCCGGGTCGATACGACAGAGAACGGCCTCCGGGATCTCACGAAGGATTCCGCAACCTCCGCGACGGATGAAGCTCGGTCAAAATTATCTTGCATACTTGCACCTCTGTACGACGCTAGCCCAAGCTCGGCCCGCGCAAATTGTTCCCACTGGCCTAATGCAGCCTGGTTGGCATCCGGCCTGGGCTCCTTGTGTGCGAAGGCCGGGAGCAACGCGACATGGCCGTCGCCGTGCCTTGGACAGTAGGCTGGACGCATTCGTCTCCACTCAACCAAAGGTCACGCCATCGGCCAGTCCTCGCTACATGCTTCAAATGCGAACACGAGCGCGACGCTACAGACGAGGAGGATCAGATGTGTCCAAGCCGCTCGCCAAAATTTCCGATCCTCGGATCACCGCAGTTCCCGCGCAACAAGTCGCCGGGAGACCTGTTTGCTCGCGTTAATTGCGGTCGACTGACTCCTGGCTCATTCGCCGCCCCGCCAGTTGGCTCCGGTCAGCCGGCCTCGTCCGTCTCCGTCATCGCCGGCCGGCGGACGATCCAATCCACCAAACCGGCTTCGGTCTGCTCGCAGGCCACGAATTCGCGCACCAGACTTCGCGCCAGCTCGCGCCATTGACACTCGGGCACGTTCATCTCCGCGATCAGATCTCGGCATGCAGCGCGTATGATGTCGGCATCGAAGGCTGACACGGCGACAGGACCACGGTCTGTATTCTTTGCTCGAGGAGTGTCGTCGCCCTGACGTTCGCGAAAGCGCCTCAGCACCTCGCGCGATGTGGCGATCGCTTGTCGGGTTTGACTCATAGCCTCGTAAAATCCAACTTCGCGGACCGGTGAGCGGTGCCGTGATAGAATGAAGTCCTCCATAACCGGATGTGCAGTGTCCGTACGCGTTGCAACCATCGCCGCCTCCCTGCAGGCGCACCCAATGCTTGCAGCTTCTGCCCGTTTTCGGGCGGCCGCCTGCATTTGTCGTGTCGCTGCTATGATCGCGTGAGTTAAAGCCGGTGAAGCGTCGCTGCAATTACAAATGTAAGTGTGGCATCCGATAAGTGGTATGCCCGCTGGCTGCGGCGGCGGCGAGTTCGTTCTTCAGACGGTCGAAGTCTTCCTCGGCGAAGCGCTCTCCGCGTTGCCGGAACGAGGAAGCAGGATCTGGACAAAATGCATGCGGCCGTGCCGCCGTTCAGGGGGCGCTATTGGCGAAAATCCGCCAATTTGCGCCAATCGAAGACAACGCCCACTCCAGGCTCGTCGGGTGCTATCGCCAAACCATCCTGAAGCCTAAGCGGCTCGGTGGTGTAAAGGTCAATATCGAAACTATGCGCCTCCACCCAGCCGGCATTTGTCTGACCTGCAACGAGACTGACATGAAGTTCCTGCATCCCGTGACTGCAGACCGGAATGCCAGCCTTGCGTGAGAGCGCTGCCACGCGCAGCCAGCCGGTGACCCCGCCGCAGTTGGAGGCGTCGGGTTGGATGTAGGCGAGATTCGACCAAGCGAAGGCATGCTCGAACTCCTCGATGACATGCAGGTTTTCTCCCATTGCCAGGGGCATTCCGGTCGCCTTGGCAATGCTGGCGTAACCCTCATAGTCGTCGGGTATGATGGGCTCCTCGAACCACAGCAGATCGTAGGCGGCGAATGCTCTCGCTGCCTCGATCGCTCGCGGGACGTCGAGCGCGTAGTTGGCGTCAACCATAAAGGTGACATGAGGGCCGATGCGCTCGCGGACTGCCTTCACCCGGGCCACATCCTCGGCCAGGTCGTCCTTGCCGACCTTGATCTTCACCCCGGTGAAGCCGGCATTGAGATAGGAATCGATGCTGGCCAAAAGCTGATCGAGGGTAAAGTTTAGGTCGATGCCGCCGCGATAGGCCTTGGCGCTCTTCCCGGCCCCGCCCGCCATCTGCCAAAGCGGCAGGCCGCTACGCCGGCCCTTGAGGTCCCATAATGCGATGTCGATCGCCGAGATCGCGAAAGAAGCGATGCCGCCGCGCCCGACATAGTGGATGTGCCAGAGCATGCCGTCGTAGATCGTGTCGATTTGCGTTGCGTCGCGTGCCTTGAGGAACGGCGCGAGGTCGTGATCGATCATTGCCTTGATCGCATAGCCGCCCCTGCCCCCGGTGTAGGTGTAGCCTGTGCCCTCGGTGCCGTCGGCAAGCCTCAGCGTGACGGTGACCAGCTCGAAATGCGTGTGCGCGCCGTGCTTGGCATCGGTCATCACCTCACGCAGTGGGACCCGGAACAGCCGGGTCTCGGCTTCCTTGATTTCGGTGCGGCTCATGCTGCGCTCCATTCAGGTTTTTTCATCGGACCATAATTGCACCGGCAGCGCTGACTGGCAACAATGTGGCTGATCTTTCAGCGGTTCTGAAGCCAATCCGTCATGTTTGGTCCTACAAACGCATCAATCGGCTTGTGCTTTGGTCCGATTTACCTTCTAATAACAGGACCATCTGGGAGGAAAAGGCTTGGTGGATACGGAAGAGCGTCCTGAGATGCCCGCGGCTATTCTCGCCGCCCGCGCGGCCGACGCGATGGTGGCCGGCATAGAGGCCGACATCACGTCCGGAAGGCTTGGCGACGGCAGCTACCTGCCGGCCGAGCGCGAACTGATGATCGAGTATGGTGTCGGCCGGGGCGTTGTGCGTGAGGCGATTGCGCGCCTGGCCAGCCGCGGCCTGGTGGAAGCGCGTCCGCGGTTCCGGCCCGTGGCGCGTCGGCCTGGCCTGGATGCCGCGCTCGGCGCCCTCGACGGCATTGTAGGACATCTGCTGAGCGACCAGGCGGGCGTGAAGAACCTCTACGACATGCGCGTCTTCCTCGAGGCGTCGCTGGCGCGCAACGCCGCCATCCATGCCCGCAAGGATGACGTCACAGCCCTGAGGGCGGCGCTGGCGATGAACGAGGCGGCCATCCCGGATTCTGAGAAATTCTATGCGACGGACGTGGCGTTCCACGCAGCGCTCTATGACATCGCGCGCAACCCGGTGCTGCCTGTCGTGCACAAGGCATTTACCGCATGGCTGTCGCCGCATTGGATGCGCATGCCACGGTCGCCCGAGCGCAACCGCGTGAATTTCCTCAGCCATCGTGAAATCTGCATGGCCATCCTTGAGCGAGATCCTGACGGCGCCGAGCGGGCGCTGCTCAACCACCTCTCGGCGGCCTGGGAGTATGTCCGCGGAACATTCGAAAGCCGTGAGGCGCCGGAAGCATGACGCAGTCCTACGACCATATCGTGGTGGGCGGCGGAGCAGCCGGCTGCGTCGCGGCGGCAAGGCTTGTCAAAGCGGGACGGCGAACCCTGCTGCTGGAGGCCGGCCATTCCCATCATCACCCCTTGCTCGACATGCCGCCCGGCATCTTCAAGATGATCAACGGCTCGAAATTCATGCGCTATCACCGCACCGAGCCGCAGGCCCATCTCGACGGGCGCGTCCATGAAATCTCGCAAGGCAACGTGCTGGGCGGCGGCACCTCGGTCAACGCCCAGGTCTACATGCGAGGCCGCTCGGCCGATTATGAGGAGTGGGACGAACTGCTGCGCGGCAACAATGCCGGCGTGCGCTGGAACTGGCAGGCGGTGCTGCCGCATTTCACCGGCATGGAGGGAAACAACCGCCTCGGCGGCGAACTGCATGGCAGCGAAGGTCCGCTGCTGGTCTCGGATCCAGGCCACATCGATGATGTTTCCCGTTGGTTCGTCCAAGCGGTCCAAGGCCTTGGATTGCCGTACAACCATGACTTCAACGGACCGTCGCAGCGCGGGGTCGGCTTCTACCAGTTCATGAACCGGCGGGGAAAGCGAAGCAGCGCCGCCTACGCCTTCATCGAGCCGCTGACGAATGATCCCAAGCTGACGCTGAAACTCAATTGCACAGTCAGCCGGCTGCTGATCGAAAAAGGTCGGGTCACCGGCGTCATCTACTCGGATGCGTCGGGCGCCGAGCATACCGTCCATGCGGATGCCGACGTGATCGTCTCGTCCGGTGCCCTCGTCTCGCCGAAATTGCTCATGCTGTCCGGCATCGGCCCCGCCGAGGCGCTTGCCGGGCACGGCATTTCCTGCGTCGCCGACCTGCCTGGGGTCGGCGAAAACCTGATCGACCATCCGGAGGTGCCGATCATCGCCACCGCAAACGGCCCATACGGCTATTTCAGGCAGAGCCAAGGCTGGCGGATGATCAGGAACGGCCTGCATTTCAAGCTCTTCGGCACCGGCACGATCCTGTCAGCGGGGGTGGAGGCCGGAGCCTTCGTCAATCCGGCCGATCCCGAGGGCGAACCGACGATCCAGGCCTTCTGCGTGCCGCACGTCTATCTGGACCGCGATATCCTGACCTTGGTCGAGAACACCTATGGGCTTACCGTGACGACAGTGGTGGTGAAGCCAAAGTCGCGCGGTTTCGTGAGGCTGCGTTCGGCGGATCCGAAGGACATGCCGATCGTTTCGCCGAACCTCCTTAAACATCCCGACGACATGAGGGAAATGATCTACGGCCAGCGTTATTTCCTGCAGGCTTTTCAGACCAAGCCGCTCGCCGATCGGGTCAAGGCCATTGCCGTGCCAAGCCAGGGTGATCTCAGCGACGAAGCCATGACAAAGCATTGCAAGCGCTTTGTGAAGACCAACTACCATCCGGCCGGGACATGCCGGATGGGCTCGGACAGCGACCGGATGGCGGTTCTGGACGCGGCGCTGCGCGTGCGCGGAATAGACAATCTGCGGGTTGCCGACATGTCGGCCTGCCCCAACATCAATGCCGGCAATACGGCGGCGCCCGCCATGATGCTGGGCGACCGCTGCGCCGACTTTATTTTGGAGGCGGCATAGCGCCTGATCCAGCTTGCCGACTGCGTCATCGCCGAAGCCGTCTGGGCCGATTATCGTGAGGAAATTACACAGTCGCAGAAGCGACAATAAAGGAGGAAAGAGCATGATCATTACCCGTCGAAAACTACTGGTTGGCTCCGCCGCCGGCGCGGTCGCGCTGACACTCGGCTCACGCGCCTTCGCGGCGCTCCCGCCGCTCGCCAAGAAGGACAAGTACAAGGTCGGTTTCGCCCAGACGGAAAGCAACAATCCGTGGCGTCTTGCCGAGACCAAGAGCATGCAGGACGAAGCCGCCAAGCTTGGCCATCAGCTGGTCTACACGGATGCCGCCGGTTCGTCGGCCAAGCAGGCCTCCGACGTGAACTCGATGATCGCGCAGGGCGTCGACGCAATCTTCCTGCCGCCCCGCGAAGACAAGCCCCTGGTGCCGGTCATTCTTGCCGCGCGCGATGCCGGCATACCGGTGTTTCTGGTCGACCGCGACGTTGATCACACCATGGCCAAGCCGGGCGAGGATTATGTCTGCTTCATCGGTTCGGATTTCATCGAGGAGGCGACACGCGTCGGCGAATGGCTGGTCAAGAACGCCAATGGCAAGTCGAAGATCATCGAGCTGGAAGGCACGACCGGAGCCTCGGCCGCTACCGACCGCAAGAAAGGCTTCGACGATTTCATCGCCAAGCACTCGCAGTTCACCATCCTGGCGTCGCAGTCCGGCGACTTCGCCCGTGACAAGGGCCGGCAGGTCGCCGAGACGCTGCTTCAGGCGCACCCTGATGCGGATATCATCTACGCGCATAATGATGAGATGGCGCTGGGCGCCATCGCCGCTCTGGAAGCAGCCGGCAAGACCCCGGGCAAGGATGTGCTGATCTTGTCGATCGACGGCGAGAAGGAAGGCGTCCAGGCGATCATTGACGGCAAGATCGGCGCTATCTGCGCTTGCAGCCCGCTGTTCGGGCCGAAGGCCTTCGCTACGATGGCCGACTATGCGGCCGGCAAGAAGATCCCGCCGTTCATCAAGAACGAGGATGCCTTCTTCGACGCCACGAACGCGAAGAAAGACTTCGATATTGCGTTCTGATATCCACTTTCTTTCCAGTTGCCCTACCCGCTTCGGCGGGTAGGGTTTGGGAGTTTGACGATGACCGCTCAGCCGGACCAAGCCGCGCTGCTCCTGGACATGCGTGACATCCAGAAGCGTTTTGCCGGCATCCCTGCCCTGGCCGATGCCTCGCTCCAGGTTCTTCCGGGCGAGATCCACGCACTCATCGGCCAGAACGGTGCGGGCAAATCGACACTTATCAAGGTGCTCACCGGCTATTACCGCCGGGATGCGGGGCAGGTGCTGTTCGAACGGAAGCCGTTCGAAGTTGGGTCTCCGCATCAGGCGCAGGTCAGCGGCATCAGCACCATCTACCAGGAGATCAATCTCGTACCGCTGCGCTCGGTGACCGAGAACATCTGCCTTGGACGCGAGAAGCGCCGCCGCGGCCTGCTCGACTGGAGCGCGATGCATGCGGAAGCCGAGCGCCTGCTCAGCCGCTTCTCGATCGGCATCGACGTGCGCCGCCCGCTCAGCGATTTCAACACCGCCACGCAGCAGATGGTGGCGATCGCCCGCGCCATCGGCTTTTCCGCCCGCCTCGTGATCATGGATGAGCCGACCTCCTCGCTAGACGAGCGTGAAGTCTCGGTCTTGTTCAGCGTTATCCGTCAGCTCAAGGCCGACGGCGTCTCCGTTCTGTTCGTCAGCCACAAGCTCGACGAGTTGTACGAGGTCTGCGACCGGGTCACGATCATGCGTGACGGCCGCACGGTGCGAAGCGCGGCGATGAGCGACATCGGCAAGCTGGAGCTGGTCGCGGCCATGCTCGGCCGCGACGTCGCAGCCGTCGAAGGCCATGCGACCGCATTCGGCGAACGCGATCGGTCGAGGATCGGTGATGTGCTGTTTACCGCGCAAGGGCTGGCGGCCGGCCAGTTGGTGCGTGACGTGAGCTTCGACCTGCGCCGCGGCGAGATCGCCGGCTTTGCCGGCTTGCTCGGCGCCGGCCGCACCGAAACAGCCCGCCTCGTATTCGGCGCCGACCGCCGGAGCGCAGGCGAGATGACGATGGAGGGCGCGTCCTACCATCCCGCACGTGCCGCTGATGCCATCGCCGCAGGGATGGGCTTCTGCACTGAGGACCGCAAGGCCGAGGGCATCGTGCCGGAAATGACCGTCGCGGAGAACATAACACTGGCACTGCTGCCGAAAATCAGCCGCAATGGCATCCTGAACGAGGCCCGGCAGAAGGAGATCGTCGAGCGCTTCATTCGTGAACTCGACATCAAATGCTCGGGGCCTAACCAGAAGGTCCGCGAGTTGTCGGGCGGCAACCAGCAAAAGGTGCTGCTTGCCCGCTGGCTGGCAATGAACCCGAAGCTGCTCATTCTCGATGAGCCGACGCGCGGCATCGATGTCGGGGCCAAGGCCGAGATCCAGCGCCTCATCCGCAAGCTTGCCGATGACGGGCTCGGCGTGCTGATGATCTCCTCGGAACTCGAGGAAGTGATGGAAGGAGCCGACCGCATATTCGTGCTGCGCGAAGGAGTGAGGGTGGCCGAACTGGAAGGCCACGCAGCCGACGAGGAGGACGTGCTCGCGGCGATGGCGCATGGCGGCGCGGCGAAGGAGGCAGCGTGAGCGATCTGGCCACACCATCCGCAGCCAACGACGCTGGAAACCGCCGCTTTGATGTGTTCGGTTTCCTGGCGCGCTACGGGACGGTGATCGCGCTTGTGCTGCTGGTCGTCTTCAACCTTGCCTATACGCGCAATTTCGCGACGCTGCAGACACTCAACGTCAACCTGACCCAGGTCTGCACGATTGTGATCGTCGCGGTGGGGATGACCCTGGTGATCGCCACCGGCGGCATCGACCTGTCGGTTGGTTCGCTGATGGCGATCTCCGGCGCATTGGCGCCGATGATCTTCATGGGCACGATCTTCCCGGTCGGAAACATCTATCTGGCGGTAGCCGTCGCGATGGTTGCCTCGATCCTCGTCGCCGGCCTGTTCGGGCTGTTCAACGGCTGGTTGGTCTCGCGTTTCCGCATCCAACCGATCGTCGCAACGCTCGTGCTGTTCATCGCCGGGCGCGGGATCGCGCAGGTCATGACCAACGGCAATCTGCAGACCTTCCGCGTGCCGCAATTCCAGTGGATCGGACTTGCCCGCCCGCTCGGCATTCCCGCGCAGGTCATCATAATGGCCGTGCTGGTTGCGGCGGCCGCTTGGGCCCTTCACCGCACGGTGTTCGGGCGAAGCATCCTGGCTGTCGGCGGCAATGAAAAGGCCTCTGAACTGGCCGGCATCGCCGTATCGAGGATCAAGCTCGCTGTCTATGCGATCAGCGGCCTGTGCGCGGGGCTGGCCGGTCTCGTCGTCATTGCGATCAACTCCTCCAGCGACGCCAATCTCGTGGGGCTGGGCATGGAACTCGACGCCATCGCGGCGGTCGCGGTGGGCGGCACGCTGTTGAGTGGCGGAAAGGCCACAATCATCGGCACCCTGCTGGGCGCACTGACCATCCAGTTGGTGCGCTACACGCTGCTCGCCAATGGCGTGCCCGACGCCGCTGCGCTCGTCGTCAAGGCCGGCATCATCGCATTCGCCGTCTGGCTGCAGCAGCAACACCGGGTGTAATCCATGAACAGTGCCAGACTGGTTCGCATCATCGGCACTTACGGTGTCGTCATCGCGCTTGCAGCCCTCGTCCTGTTCGGATTCCTGCGCTACGACCGCTTCCTCGGCCTCTTCAACGTGATGAGCGTTCTGCGCTACAACTCGATGTTCGCGCTCGTCGCGCTCGGCATGTGCTTCGTGATCATGACCGGCGGCATAGACCTGTCCGTCGGCTCCGTCGCCGCCTTGGGCAGCGTCGCGTCGGCCCTGGCGAGCCCGCACGGCATCGTGGCAGGCCTTGCAGCGGGCGTTGGCGCCGGCCTGGCAGCCGGGCTGATCAACGCGCTCCTGGTTACGCGCGGCAACCTGATGCCATTCATCGCCACGCTTGCCACCATGCTGGCCGCAAGCGGCTCGGCGCTGCTTCTGGCCGGCAACCAGACCGTTTCGGTGTCTTATGATTCGGGTTTCACCGCCATCGGCCAGGGGAATTTCTGGATTTTCCCGATTCCAGCAGTCATCGCCCTGGTTGCCTATGCCGTCGGCTCAGTGGTCCTGAACTACACCAGCACGGGACGGACGGTGCTGGCCATCGGCGGTGGCGAGGATGCCTCGCGGCTGATGGGGCTGCGCACTGATCGCGTCAAATTTCTCGTCTATGTCGCAAGCGGGTGCCTGGCCGGGCTCGCCGGCGTCGTCCTCGCTTCTCAGTTCGGCGCAGGCCAGCCGATCGAGGGCGTCGGCTGGGAGCTGTTTGCCATCGCAGCCGTGGTCGTGGGCGGGACGCTGCTGACCGGCGGCTCGGGCTCGGTGTTGACCACGCTGGCCGGCGTGCTGTTGCTCGGGATCCTTTTCAACGTCCTGAACTTCGAAAACGGCATGGGTTGGATTTCGCTGTCAGCCTACTGGCAGTCGGTGATCCGCGGGCTGTTTTTGCTCGTCGTCGTCCTTCTCCAGGCACGGCTTACGGCAAGGCGCGAAACTGCCTGAGGATGGCAAGCGCCTTCGAGCACGATGAGCTCAAAAGAGCTCTGGCGCTCCAGAATAGGTGCGCGTTGCGCGCCCGGCCCAATGAGCGCATCCCGCAGACTTTCTGCGGCGATGCTCCCCCGTTGCGCCTGGCGTCCGGCGCCTTTGGGGCGGGATCCGCAAGCGGATCGTGGTGCAGTCACATGGTCGTCCTGGAGACGGTCATTTCCCGGCGACCGCCACGAACACGGACTGCCCCTGCCTTTCCAGCCGAAACAGGATGGGCTTGCTCTGCCGGCGAGAGTTCGCCCACTCGTCGACGATATCCGAAGGCTCCGTCACGCGGCGATTGTTGGCCGATATGATGACATCGCCCGGCTGCAATCCGCTCCGGGCGGCAAGGCCATCGGGAACCACTTCCACGACGAAGACACCGGTCGTTCCCGATTTGATGCCTAGCTGCTGACGCGCCTGATCCGGAATCGGGCTGAGGGATAGGCCGAGGCCTTCGGCCGCCGACTTCTTGTCGGGAACAGCGCCGGTCTTCACCTCCGCATCCTTGCGCTCACCGATGACAAGCGCGACCTCCTGGTCCTTGCCGCCGTTACTCCGTGTCAGAGTGGCCTTGCTGCCAGGCTTCTGGCTAGCCGTCGCAAGCGTGAGGTCATGGACACCCTCAATGCCCTTGCCGTTGAACCGTGTGATCACGTCACCCGGCTTCAAGCCGGCTTTCTCCGCCGGGCTGCCGGGCTCGACCGAAGCAACCAGCGCGCCCTTGTCATCCTTCATCCCGAGGGCCTCAGCCAGCGACGGCGTGATGTCCTGCAGGCGGACCCCGATGAAGCCGCGCTCGATCCGGCCGGTTCGGATCAACTGGTCGGCGATGCTCTGGGCGGTACGCGATGGCACCGCAAACCCGATTCCGATGCTGCCGCCCGACGGTGAGACGATGGCGGTGTTGACGCCGATCACCTCGCCACGTGCGTTGAACAGCGGACCGCCCGAGTTGCCTCGATTGATCGACGCGTCCGTCTGGAGAAAATCGTCGTACGGCCCGGCTTGAATGTCTCGCGAGCGGGCCGAAAGAACGCCGACAGTGACAGTCCCTCCGAGCCCGAAGGGACTGCCGATCGCGATTGTCCATGCGCCCGGCTGCATTGCATCCGAGTCACCCCATTTGGTCGTGGTCATGTTGGGCCGCGGGTCGACCTTCAGCACCGCTATATCGGTGGCGGGGTCACGGCCGACCAATTGCGCCGGCGCCGTTTCCTTGTCTGAAAATACGACATGGATCTCTGTCGCATCGGCAACGACATGGTTGTTGGTGACGATGTAGCCGTCGGGACTGATCACAAATCCGGAGCCAAGCGCCTCCCTCACCTGTGGCTGAACGGGTCCGAGGCCCTGGCCGTCGAACGGACTTGTAAAGTCGCCCGCCGTCGTCTGGTCCTGGACAACCTCCCGGGTTGTGATCGCGACCACGGCCGGCAATTTCTGCTGAATGATCGCCGTGAAGTCGGTCGGGGTATCCTGGGCCAGGACAGGCGCCACGCCACTGGCCGAGAGCATCAGCGCAACCGCGATCAAGCGCGTTGCAAATCGTCTTTGCATATCGTGAGACATTGCTGGACCTCCTGCCGGACCGCCCCGGCCGCTCGGCCGCGCCGGGCGGAGCCGGTGCTCCGGACGCTAGAACTGCCAACAAAGCTGTTTGTTTCAGCCCCCCGGAAAAATGGCACGGCCAGGAAAAACAGCCCGACCGCGGGGGTCCGGAAGGCAGCAGCCGGGAACCATTGAGGCCGTCGAGTTCAACCGTCCACAGGACTGGTCCCGGACGTGGCAGAAGTCAGCAAAGCGACTGCGTCAGTTCCGGCAAATGCCCGATATGCCCATGGAGCCAACCCAGCGGCTGAGGTGCCTCTACCGGGCCTGGTGCGAAAACGATCTGCAATGCAAGAGGGAGCTCAACAGCCGCCGAGAGACGCGGCTGTGATCACCACCGCTCGAACTCCCTCAAGGGAACAAAAGGGTACCAACTAAGTTCGGCCCCCATAATGAGGATGCCTATATGGACCTGTTGCCCCGGTCAGCCGAACACACCGTCTCCCCGCCGCCCGCTCCAGACCTTCACCGGCTTTTGTTCGATCCAAACTTGCGTATACACGGCTTGATTGATGACACTGTCGTCACCAAAGCCTTGGACGATTTGAAAACCGTGCGTTCCGGGGAAGACGATCTCTACGTTGAAATCGACACGCCCGGAGGCGACGCCGACGGCGCGCGACGTCTAGCTCTAGAGTTCAAACTTTTTCTGAAACACTCGGGCCGCAACGGCTACATCATTGGCAAGAATACGGTTTACTCTGCCGGGGTAACGGTCCTTGCCGCTTTCCCGAAAGCCTGCAGGTTCCTTTGCCCGCAAGCAGTCCTGCTGATTCATGAAAGAAGGCTTGAGAAAGACTTGGTTCTGAATGGACCAATTCGAAGCTGTCTTCAGATCGTTCGCGAACAACTTGCGCTGTTGGAAACGGCAGAGCGACTCGAGAATGAAGGGTTCGCCGATCTCGTCCAAGGTTCTCGAACATCGCTGGAAGAGCTGCGCGACCATGCCTTGACCAACTGCTACCTGATGGCAGCCAGAGCTTTGGAGTTGGGCCTTGTTGAAGACATCGCCGATTAACTTGACGCCTCGGATGCAAACGGCAGAGCCGAGTCCAACACGCTTCCCTCACTCATGGCTCCGGCGACCATGAACGGCAAGGTTGAAAAGATAGAGCGGACCGGCGGCTGTCTTTGCGGGTCTGTGAGGTATGTTGTCACCGGCGCGCCGTTGCGCGTTGGCTTGTGTCATTGCCAGGATTGCAAGCGAACCAGCGGCAGCACCTACAGTGCCTTTGCCGTGTGGCCGCGGTCGGCTTACCAGTGCAAGGGCGAGCTTGTTGCATTCAACGGCAGAGGTTTTTGTCCGGCATGCGGGTCGCGCGTGGTGAACCTCCGCGACGACGAAGCCGAGATCATGATCGGCACTCTCGATGATGCGCCAAACGACCTTCTCCCGGCATACGAGCTTTGGACCCCCCGGCGCGAAGCCTGGCTCCACAACCTGCCTTGGGCTGACCAATTCGCGGGCGATCGCACCGAAGAAGGCCAAAATTGGCGCGAAGCCCGACGAGTATGACCATGCTCGAATGGCCCTCCACCCATGAACTGTGAAAGTCAGCTTCATGCGCGATGAATCACTCAAGTTCTTGAAGAAAATTGTGGCGACCTCGTCGCCGAGCGGCTTTGAGCAACCTGTAGCGGAGCTTTTCCGCGAGTATGTTCGTCCGTATGCCCACAGGTTGACGACGGACGTCATGGGCAATGTCACAGCGATCATCAATCCTGAGGCGTCTATGCGCTTCATGTATGCCGGGCACATGGATGAGGTCGGCTTCATCGTCCACTACATCGACGATGACGGTTTTCTGTTCTTCAGCACCATAGGTGGAACGGACGTTGCCACTGAAATCGGCCAGCGTGTCTGGGTGCACGGCAAAGAGCCGATCCTGGGGGTCGTGGGTCGCAAAGCAATCCAGACCTTCAAAGCCTCTGACACGTCTCAAACACCCTCGCTGATGGAACTGTGGATCGATATCGGCGCGAGTTCGCGAGAGGAAGCGTTGAAGGTCGTAGAGGTCGGCAGCGCGGTGACTATCCATGGCGAGTTTGCAGCGCTCCAGGGCAACCTTGCTGTCGGACGAGCGTTCGACAACAAGGTCGGCCTCCTCATCGGCGCCGAGGTGCTGCGCTGCCTCTCTGAGGAGGGAGGCGTTCACCCCGGCGTGGGGCTCTATATCCTGGGTACGGTTCAAGAGGAAATCGGTTCCCGAGGCGCGATGACCTCGGCGTTCAATATCGCGCCTCGAACCGGCCTCGCAATCGATATGGGCGTGGCGATGGACTATCCGCGCGCTCGCGCCGAGGATCAGGGCAAACTGGACCTTGGGAAAGGGCCGGCAATCACTCAAGGCGCGAACACCAACCCGGTGGTGTTCAATCTGCTGAAGTCGGTGGCCGAGAAAGAGGGCCTGCCTTATCAGTTTCAGGCGGTGGGCAGCTCAAGCCTGACCGACGCGCGTGTCATGCAGCAGAACCGCGGCGGCGTCGCAAGTGGGGTGCTCTCCGTGCCTTTGCGTTACATGCATACCCCGTCCGAAGTTGTTTGCCTGGATGATGTGCAAACGACGATTGACCTGGTTTGTGCATATTGCCGGCAATTGACGCCGGAGATCGACTTCACGCCAAGATGAGAGCGGCGGGATTGATTGTGGAAGTCGTGGCTCCAACAGTCGCCGATCTGGCGCCTGTCGGCCACCGCCTAGTGCGTCGGTCACCGCGCACCTGAGAAAACCCAACTGCGGTCCACCAGGGAGCGCGCCTCAGGTCACCGTCACCGCTTCCACCAAACGCCTGAGGAAATCCGTCAGACCGGCTTCAGGATCATCACCTGCGCCAACGAGCACCGAAATACCCCAGCGCCCAAGCACGGCCTCCTCCACAGGGTTGCGGCTGGGCATGAAGATGAACGAAGGGGGACGATCTTTCTCATATCCAGACCGGTGCCAGGTTTGCCAAAGCCGGTGCAACAGCAGCCGGATGTTTGGATCGGAGAGGCTATAGCCAATGAACAGGATCGTGCTGCCGAGCGCATCGGAGCGAAAGCGGACATCAAGGGGAGAATTGAAGGACAGGCGGTCAAGATAGTCGGTTTCGGTGAGGACAAGGGAAGCGTCCTCGTCAAAGTCGCCGTGAAATTTCACGATGTGCGTTACGCCTCGACGGGCCTGCGCAACGTGCCGTGCGTTGGCCACTTTCACGTACTCTCGACCGTGGATTTCAAAAGCGAGTTCCAGGTTCCGGTCATAGTTCGTCGTATAGATGACGGGAAAATCGAGCGTCACGATGAGACGGTGCAATTCCGATTTCTCGATCCGTTCCTTGGCGACAGACCAGTTTCTGTCCATCCAACTGCGAAGTGGTCCGATGCTGCCATGCTTGATCCGATAGTATTCGGCCAAGGTCTGAAAACGATCGCGTCGCGTGGAAAATTCATCGTCGACGCCGAGCTCCTTTGCCATTCGCTCGATGAGCTTCTCCCAAGACGGAAGTCCGACGCTGATCGATACCCCCGCCCCCACAAACAAAATTGCGCTGCGATGACGAATTGCGTTGGCGAGCGAATCTATAGGATCATCATCGTTCATGGATAGGTCCTCCGAAGCCACTCGCGTGGGCCGGACCTAAAGGTGCGTGCCCCGTGCGCGGATCTTGGACGCGGCGCCGCAATTCGAGCCAGCACGGCGCACTGCGGGAGCATCGTGCCCCGCCGTCATCGACTAAATCGGATCGACCGTGCACCAGCCAGCCCAGAGGGGGCGGCCCTTGCAGTCCTGCCGAGCCGCTTGCCACCCGAACCGAGGTAGCGGCCGCGAGGACACTGGCTGTGAACTGGAACCGGCGCTGTTGCGGTTTACTGGCCACGTTGATTCAGTTCTGCGCCAGCCATATTGCGCAAAACTCTATCGAGTTTCGCATTCACCAAGAGGTTGCGCCGCTTCGCGCCGATAAAGATGGCGAGAGAGTAAATCATTGTAAGAACAGAGATCATCGTCATTCCGGCCTAAACATCAGCGACCGGAGATGTTCCATGCGCCCGGAAATATTCCAGTGCAGGTGTTTTAAATCGCCGAAGCTACGCGCTCAATGCGCGGTTGGTTTCGTGTCCAGGGCGGACGAATTAGCGCAAGGCGGTATTCATCCTCCCACATCGGCGGCGGACTGAAGCGAAATGCTGGTTGTGTCCCCCAGGATGCAATGAAACGCCGATGCTTTGCATGCGCCCCGGAACAAATGCTCGCTTGCACAGTTCGAGCCATGCAGCGGTCGACCCCCGCGCTGCAAGATCGGTAGCCCGATCGCCCGCGCCGGCCCCTCCCACGGCGCGGGCTTTCGTTTGAATTCACGCTGTCGGGGTTGGAGTCGCTCCGCCGTTGTCGCGAGCCGGCTGATATACGCGCTGTCCGGGGCTCGCGGGATGTCGGCGACATCGGCATTCGCGCAGTCCGGCAGGTCAGCCGATGCACGGTAACAACGCGGCACTGTGATGGTTTGGTGGCCTCGGAAGGTGGCAGAGAACGATGGGCAAAAAGCCCAAACAGCACGCAAAATCCACGGCGGATCGCGAAAAGGCGATCGAGGCGCTCTACTTCGCGCGCAAGTGCGGCCTTACGAAGGAAGAGGCACTCAAGATGCTCAGGGAAGCCCCGATCGGGATCGATGATGAAGCCGAAGAGCGCTCCGGCAGTTAGAGGCGACCGCCATTCGCGCGTCGCAGCCGGCCGCGGCGCATGATCTTCTTCACCTCCGATACGCATTTCAACGATCCGCGCATTCTGCGCCTCGACCGGCGTCCCTTCGCCTCGTTGGTCGAGCATGACCAGGCGCTGGTTGCGTTTTGGAACGAAACGGTTGGCCCGAACGACGAGGTCTGGCACCTCGGCGATTTCGCCAAGGGTCCAGCCGAGACCGTCTCTTCACTGCTGTCGTCTCTTAACGGGTCCAAGCACCTGATAATTGGCAACAATGATGGCGCTGCCACCATTGGCGACCCGGCCTGGGCGAGCGTGCACCACTATATGGAGCTTCTTGTCGAGGGCAGCTTGCTGGTTCTGTGTCACTATCCTTTTCGCACCTGGAATCAGATCGGCAAGAGATCGGTAAACCTGCACGGTCATTCGCACGGTCGTCTGAAGCCGATGACGCGCCAGCATGATGTCGGCGTCGACGCATGGGGGTTTCGTCCGGTAACCTTTGCTGCCATTCAGGCCAGTCGCCGGCGGGGTTAGCCCGACAGAACGCCGGGCGAGCGAAGGTCTTCAGCTTAGCGGGATTGGAGCCGACGAGAGGCCGTCTGTAATCCTGCCGGACCCGCAACAATGCGACAATCCAAGTTGGGCCGCTTCAGATAGGAGAACAGCTTCACATATATAGCGCCTTTCGCGCGTGGATCGGCACCGCTCGAGGGGCCGGTACGCGGACCGCGCCACACCATCAACTTGAGTGTGGCGGAGTCTTACGGAAGCCCTACCGGCCGTCGCAGCGCGAGATCGAACGCATCGCCTGAGCTCAGCACGTGAACCCTCAGATCATGGATGGAAAGGGCGGCATCAGGCTCACCTTCCGCGATGTTGGAATGGGTCACGCCGGCTGCATCGACCAGATAGACAGCGCCGCTGCCGATGACCTTGAACATCTCGCCCTTCACCACGATCGCGGTGTCTTCATCGATGCCGATGCCGAGTACGCGCGGGTTCTGCGACACCGCCCCGATGAGCCGCCCAATGCGGCCCCGTTCCGCAAAGTGCTGGTCGATAATGACATTCGGCAGCAGGCCCAGTCCCGGCGCCATCCGAATGTGGCCGATCCGAAAGGAGGCTGCGTTCGGCCCCTTCACCATCATCGTGTCGCTCATGACCGACGCGCCCGCGGAGGTGCCGGCAATGACGCCTCCGGCTTCATAGATTTCGTGCACCCGCTCGTCGATGGGCGTGTCGCCGATCTGGCTGGTGATGCGGAGCTGGTCGCCGCCGGAGAAGAACACCGCGCTCACGTTTGCGAGCGCACTTATTTTCTTTTCATGAGCTGCCTCGAGGCGGTCGTTGACGTAGAGTTCGATGACATCCTTGATGCCCAGCTCACCGAAGGACCTCTGATACTTCTCGAGATAGCCATCCGGCTCATGAGACGCGATGGTGGCAAGCACCAGGCGGCCGTTCGGAACCAGGCTCGCTACCTCCTTCAAGATGACACGATCGCCATCATGGTCCTCGTGGCCGCCGATGATGACGAGCGTTCCAGCTTTACCGTTCGAGGATCGTTTTTTCTTCTTGTCGGTCATTTGCCCACGTCTTTCTTGCGCAGGAAAACGTGCGGGTGGTTGTCCTCGCTGGTCATGAAAGCGACTGCGAACTCCCTGCTGTTATGCGCCCATCCAGACACGCCGGTCGCGGTAAGCACGATGGCTCCGGCTTCGCCGCCGATCGCCTCGACTTCCTTGAGCGCGGGATTCAGCACCTGCTCCAGGCCGCCTTCAGCCTGTCCCGAAGACAATGCCTGCCGCGCCGAGAGTGCCTGCATGACACGGGCCGCGAGAGCCTTTCGCGCGATATGCTCACCGTCTCCCGAGAAGGCGACGGCTCCCAACCGGTTGTCGGCATAATAGCCGCAGCCGGGTTGCGGAGAATCCCCCACACGACCGGGAGCACTGCCGTCCAGTCCGCCGGTCGAAGTGCCGACGGCGATGTCCCCGTATTGATCCTGGGCAACCACACCGATCGTATCCTTCGCCTCCGACTTGCTGGAGGCGTCGCGCTGCTGCGGCGTGATCAAATCCGCCGGATCGCAAAGCTCCAGCTGCTTCTCGGCGGCGAAACGCCGGGCCCCCTCCGACGCCAGCAGGATCGGCTCCTCATGCAGCATGGCCTTCGCGACACTGATTGGATGGCGCACGCCCTTGATCACTGCGACGGCACCCACATTGAAGTCCCTGCCCTCCATCAGGCCAGCGCACATCTCGACCTCGCCGTCCGAATTGAGGGCACTTCCATATCCCGCATTGAACGTCGGGTCCGCCTCGAGGATGCGACCGGCCGCTTCCACGGCATCGACCGCGGTTCCGCCGCCGGCCAGGACGGCCCGACCTGCCTCGAGTGCCTCGATGCATCCGTTGCGATGCGCCTCCTCCTCTTGCGGATCGATCTCCTTGGCGCCGCCGTGCAGGATCAGCGACCACATCAGCCAGCCCTCAGATGGCGAATATGGGTCTGATCGGGCCCTCCCCTCGAAGGCGTCGCGCCTCCGAAGCCGGTTACCTGCCGCCACACGGCTTCAACGTCGTCGACGGTCAGCACGACAAGGTCGTTCTCCCGTGCAAGCCTGAGACACACGTCGACGGCCTCCTTCTCGGGACAGACGGCGTGAATGCGGCCTGGGGCGCAGCCGGCGTTCAAGGCACCTTCCCGCAGCAAGCCGGCGATCGCTCCGGGGGCTCGGCCGCGCAGCTCCTGCTCATCCTCCTTGAAGACGATGACGTCGAATATCCGCGAAGCGATCGCGCCCATCTCGCGGATGTCGCAATCGCGGCGGTCGCCCGGTATGGCGACCAGGCCGATCGTGCGCTGATAGCCGCGCCTCATGTGGGAAACCAGCTTTCCGAGCGCCTTCAGCCCCTCCGGATTGTGCGCATAGTCGACGATCGTGCGGAAACCATGCCCGTCGAAGACGTTGAGGCGACCGGGAGATTGCTCGAACGAGGTGCCAAACTCGGCCAGCGCCGCCCGGATCGTTGCCGCCGGAACGTCGTGGCAATGCGCCATGGCGACGGCTGCCAGGCTGTTGGCAACGTTGAATTCGGCCGAACCCTCGAAGGTCGCGGGAATTTCGTCGACGCTCATCAGGAACATCGATTCCCCATCCTCGTGGATGAAAATGTCCCAGCCGTCGCTGCTGGGTTCCCGCGTCACGGCGCGGCCGCCTTCCGCCAGGTGGCTGCGCAAGAAATCGGGCCACTCGCTCCTGCTCGCCAGCGAGAAGTAGCAGATCCTGCCGCCGGCATCTCGCGACATTGCGGACGTGTGGACGTCGTCGGCATTAAGAATGCTCCATCCGCCGCGGCGGACGGACTCGACCACGACAGATTTCACCTCCGCCAGGTCCTCGATCGTGTCGATGCCCCTCAGCCCGAGATGATCGCCGTGGACGTTCAGCACCGCGCCAACATCGCATGCATCGAAGGCAAGCCCTTCGCGCAGGATGCCGCCGCGTGCACATTCCAGCACCGCGACATCGACACCTGGCTCGCGCAGCACGATCCTGGCGCTCTGCGGGCCTGAGCAATCGCCTGTGATGATTCGTTCGCCGTTCAGGTAGACGCCGGTGGTCGAGGTGAGCCCGACGGTTGCGCCATTCGCCTGCAGGATGTGCGCCAGCATTCTGGCAGTGGTCGACTTGCCGTTGGTCCCGGTGATCGCGAAGATCGGAATCCGGCCGTCCTTGCCGCCTTTGAAGAGAAGATCGAGCACGGGCCGTGCGACGTTGCGGGCGCGCCCCGACGAGGGTTCGAGATGCATGCGAAAGCCGGGACCGGCATTCACCTCTATGATGCCGCCGCCGGTTTCGCTGACCGGCCGTGAGATGTCGGGACAGACGAAGTCGATCCCGGCAATGTCGAGACCGACGATCTGTGCCGCCCGCTTGGCGATCAGCGCGTTTTCGGGATGGATTTCTTCCGTTCGGTCGATCGCGGTCCCACCGGTGGAGAGATTGGCGGTGGGCCGCAAGAGCACCATTTGACCCGGCGCTGGAACGCTCGCCAGGGTGAGCTGCGATTTTGACAGGAAATGCTCGACACATTCGTCGATCTCGATGCGGGTCAATACCGAGGAATGGCCCTCTCCCCTTCGTGGGTCGCGGTTCGTCTCCTCGACGAGCTCGGCGACAGAACTCCGGCCATCGCCGACCACATGGGCCGGAACCCTCTCGGCAAGCGCCACGACCTTTCCACCGATCACCAGGATCCTGTGGTCCGAGCCGACGAAATGCTGCTCGACGATAACGCTGCGGCTGTATTCTCGCGCCTGTTCGAAGCCCCAGCGGACCTCGTCTTCTGTTGCCAAACCGATGTTGACGCCGCTTCCATGATTGCCATCGAGTGGTTTGGTGACCACGGGGTAGCCCAGCCGTGCTGCTGCCGCGACTGCGTCCTGCGCCGATCGCACCAGTTCCCCGCGTGGCACCGGCAAGCCGGCCTGCTGCAGCAGGAATTTGGTCAAGTCCTTGTCCGAGGCGATCTCGGTCGCAATCTCGGAAGTGAGATCGCTGCAACTGGCGCGGATGCGCTTCTGATGCTTTCCGTGACCAAACAGCACGAGGCTGCTGTCGTCGATCCGCGCCGCGGGAATGCCTCGCCTCTCGGCCTCGCGCACCAAGGAAGCAGTCGTGGGCCCCAAGGCACGTTCGGCGGCCAGACGCTTGAGCTGCTGAAGCCTGGCTGCGAACTCGAATGGCCCCTGCGTTTCCGCAATTTCGCCGAGCCCCTCGACACCATGCAGATTGGCCGGCAGCAGGCTGTCCACCAGTTCGAGCGCGACGCGTCCGGCGAGCAGCCCGACAAGCTCATCCTTGTAGGCGAACATGACGTTATAAGTGCCGGGACTGCCTTTGACCGACCGTGTCTTTCCTCGTGTTACTCGGTGACCGAGCATGCTCTGCAGTTCCAGGGCGACATGCTCGACGACGTGGCCGAGCCAGGTTCCTTCCTGCATGCGGCGGACGAAGCCGCCGGCGGCGCCATAGCTGCAGCCATGGCCCGCAAGGCCGGGCAACAGTCGGACGATTTGTTCGGAAAACCCGGGCAGTTTGTCTGTCGGGAACGCCTCAAGGGCTCCGAGGTCGATCCGAATCTGGACCATTGGCGTCATGCTATAGAGGTGCGGCCCGCGAAACACGCGGGCGTCTACGACGCGGATAGGGCGAAAACGCGAGGCGCCCCGATGAATTTCTTTGTCCGACATAGTCCGTTTCTCCTGACTAATTCCGCAACATCCGGAGGATCGGTTAGTTCCCGGCCTTTAAGCCCAAATATTTTTGCAGGAGAGAGCAACAAAAGTGGGCGTTAACATATGTTGGCCCAAGAACACCATCTGGTCATCTCGGCCACGTGCGGTCACTGTTCTGAGGGCTACTTATCTCTCGTGACGAGGCGGCCAGGCATTCGCTCGTTTTCACAAGCATTCGCCGGGCACATCGCGGCCGTTGAGCTAGTGCCCGGATTTAGCTCATGGCGACCCATTGTGCGGGTCCAGCACTGAGGCATTAATCTTCAGCACGCCTTCGGCACCCGGGAACATTTCCAGACGCGTCAGGTTTGGAACCATCCTTGCACCGGAACTACAGCCATGCAGAGTCGAAAATCGGTGAAGGCCGCGCTTGTCAAGGAGATCGACGCGGTCCGCCTTCGTATCTCGCTGCTTGAAAGCGAGTTATGCAGAGATGGCAGACCCAGGCAAATTGGATGGCGTTCAGGATACGAACTGAACGCCCACAAAGCCCGCCTTGCTCGACTGGAGACCGTGCTTGCCCATTATCCGTCGGCACCGGCGGCCCGGGCATCGAAACAGCAACAGCTTGAGTTGCGCGCAAGGCAACCAAGTAATTTTGGGGAAACGCCATGGCTGACAGACCCTCAATCAGAACTCCGCTAGCTCGAGTGCGGGGCCTTGGATCGGCGAAACACGGAACCGAAACGTTCATGCTGGAGCGGCTGACATCTGCTGCCCTGTTGATCCTTGTCATTTACATCGTCGCGGTCGTTATAATGCTGGTCGGTGAGCCTCGAGACGCCGTCCTCAGCGTCGTAGGATCGATCTATGTCGCGCCAGCCCTTATTGGCTTCATTCTCGTAAGCTGCGTTCACATGCGGCTTGGAATGCAATCGATTATCGAAGATTACTGCCATGCCACCGTGCTCAAATCGCTTCTTCTGATCGCAAATTGGTTGTTCTGCTGGGCAGTCGCGCTCGCAAGCTTGTTCGCTGTGCTGTTAATCAGCTTCAGATAGCGATCCGGTTCTCAACTGCAGCCAGCGTCTGCCACCGGCAGGCTGAAGTTCGCCCTCAGCGGGGAACCGGGCTGGCTTGCGCAAAGGAGTTGGACAACCCGGCCTCATCTGATTTGCGGCAGCCTGTCCCATTGATGGAATGGGGGTGGAGAGGTCAACTCCCACTCCAATGTGGTAGCTCCTGGCCCCCACGGGTTCATGCCGGCGGCTCTTCGCCGGTAGAAAGCTTCCAAGATGCCGAAGAGGAAAATCACGACACTCGCGGCCGACATGTACGATCCATAAGAGGACACCATGTTCCAGCCGGCGAATGCGTCGGGATAGTCGACATAGCGACGCGGCATGCCCGCCAATCCAAGGAAGTGATGGGGGAAGAAGACGAGGTTCACGCCGACGAAGGTCGTCCAGAAATGGACCCCAGCCAGAAGCGGATTGTAAAGATATCCCGTCATTTTCGGAAACCAGTAATACCAGCCCGCGAAGATGCCGAAGATCGCTCCCAGTGAAAGTATGTAGTGGAAATGCGCGACGACGAAGTATGTGTCGTGCAGTTCACGGTCGAGGCCGGCATTTGCGAGTTGAACGCCCGTCACCCCGCCTACGGTGAACAGGAATATGAAGCCGAGGGCCCAGAGCATCGGCGTCCGCAGGCTGACCGAACCGCCCCACATGGTTGCAATCCAGGAGAACACTTTTATCCCGGTCGGCACTGCGATCACCATCGTGGCGAAGGTGAAGTAGCGCTGCGTGTCGAGGCCTATCCCGCTGGTGTACATATGGTGGGCCCAGACGACGAAGCCGATCACCCCGATCGCCACGATTGCGTAGACCATCCCGAGATACCCGAAGATCGGCTTTCGCGAGAAGGTCGAGATCACCTGGCTGACGATGCCGAACGCCGGCAGGATCATGATGTAGACTTCCGGGTGGCCGAAGAACCAGAAGAGATGCTGGTACAGCAGCGGGTCGCCTCCGCCGTCCGGCGCGAAGAACGTGGTTCCGAAATTGCGATCGGTCAGGAGCATGGTGATGGCGCCGGCCAGCACCGGCAGAGCCAGCAGCAGCAGGAAGGCGGTGATGAGGATCGACCACACAAACAGGGGCATCTTGTGCAGGGTCATCCCCGGCGCGCGCATGTTGAAGATGGTGGTGATGAAGTTGATGGCTCCCAGGATCGAGGAGGCGCCCGCAATGTGCAGAGACAGGATGACCAGATCCACGGCGGGACCGGGATGGCCGGAGGTCGACAGCGGCGGGTACAGGAACCAGCCGGTCCCAGGGCCATAGCCGCCGGGGACGCTGGGCATGAAGATCGACAATAAAAGCAACATCAATGCCGGCGGCAGCAGCCAGAACGAGATGTTGTTCATGCGCGGGAAGGCCATGTCGGGGGCGCCGATCATGATCGGAACCATCCAGTTGGCGAAGCCGCCGATCAGGGCTGGCATCACAGTGTAGAAGATCATGATCAGCGCGTGGGCCGTGGTGAAGACGTTGTAAAGCTGCTTGCCGGCGTCGATCGCCGCGTCGCCCTGGTAACCGTAGATCATCGACGCCAGTCCGGGGAAAAACTGGATCCCGGGTTGCTGCAGCTCGATTCGCATGCTCACCGACAAGAGCATGCCGATCACCCCCGCGATGAAAGCGAAGACCAGATAGAGTGTGCCGATGTCCTTGTGGTTGGTCGAAAACAGCCATCGGGTGATGCCGGTCGGCTGGTGGCTGTCGAGACCGTCCGGATCTGCCGCCGTATATTCGTTCATGACCTTCTCCGCTTGAGCCGTCCGTCGCCAGCATCGAACCGTGCTGGAACTTGATTGTTCCCTCCACCGAACCGGCGGTAGGAACATTCCACGGAAGCCGCGGTTAGGTTCCGCGCGGCCGACCCTGCGCGGCTGAGGATCGACGTCCATGCTGGCGATAATTGCTGCGACCCTGGTTCTGACGACGGTGGTTGGTGGGCTGATATCCGCCTTCTGGCTCGAGGCGCGTCATGGTCTCCATGACCCCACGCCGCCGGACATGTCGGTGCCCAGGCAACTGAACGCCCCGGCCTGGAGCCGGTGGTCCTGACATGGACGCGATCACCGCGACACTCGACCCGAGGACGCGAGCCGGCTGGCTGCTGCTCGGCTTCGCGCTCGGCGGTTTCTTCGACGGCATCGTCCTGCATCAGATCCTGCAATGGCATCATCTTCTCTCGGGCGTCGCCGATCCGGCGGGTTCCGACCTGCGCTTCCAGATCATGGCCGACGGCCTCTTCCATCTTTTCATGTATGTGCTCGCCGTCGCCGGCACGGTGCTGCTGGTGGCCGCGAGGGCGGCGGGCGCGCGGCCCGGGACCACCACGGAGATCCTGCGGCTCGCCTTCGCAGGGTTCGGCGTCTGGCATGTCGTCGATGCTGTCGTGTTTCACTGGCTGCTGGGTCTGCACCGGATCAAGATGAACAGCGACTTGCCGCTCGCCTGGGATATCGCGTGGCTGGTCATCTTCGGCATCGTGCCGCTGGTGTTGGTGCTGGTGCTGCCCAACCGCGGCGGACCGGCACGCGGTGCTTCGGCAGCGCTGACCAGCATCGTCCTGCTCGCGGGATTGGCAGCCGGCGCCGGCCCGTTCTTCAACGGTGCCGCCAATTCCATCATCGTCTTTCGGGCCGGGATGGAACCGGCGGCGATGATGCGGGCCGTTGAAGTCGCCGACGCCCATCTCAAATGGGTCGACGCCAGCGGCACCATCTGGGCGGTCGACCGCGTCTCATGGCGCGGGTTGGTATCCCTTCACGCGCGCGGCGCCCTTGTGGTCAGCACGACGCCTGTCATTGCCGGATGCCTCGCCTGGACCGATGCCGCCGGAATGAGCAGTAGCTCCAGCCAGCAGCGAGGCACTCCTGCCAGGCTATGACTTCCGGACAGGGATAGGGGAGTATCAAGCATGCAGTTCGCCACCGAGAGCAGCCACGGCCGGAGCCTAACACCGCGCATCGTCGTGGTCGGCGGAGGCTTTGCCGGCCTGGAGGTTGCCAAGGCGCTTGGCAAGGCGGAAATCGGGGTGACGATCATCGACCGCCACAATCACCACCTGTTCCAGCCCTTGCTCTATCAGGTTGCAACCGCCGCCTTGTCGGCGCCTGATATCGCCGAGCCCATCCGCAAGATCCTGGGCCGCTATCCCTCGGTTCAGGTCCTCTTCGGCGATGTCACCGAGATCGGCACCGAGGCCAGGATACTGGTGCTGGCCGATGGGACCACGGTCCCCTACGACATCCTGGTCTTGGCCACTGGTTCGCAGCCATTCTATTTCGGCCAGGAGAGCTGGGCTCGGGTTTGTCCCGGTTTGAAGACCATCGAGGACGCGCGCACGATCCGGTCACGGCTGCTGCTATCGTTCGAGCACGCGGAACGGACCACCGATCCAGTCGAGCAATCCCGGCTGATGACGATCGCCATTATCGGCGGCGGCCCGACCGGTGTCGAACTGGCGGGCTCGATCGCCGAACTCAGCCGGCACACACTGGCGCGCGACTTCCGCAACATCCGGCCCGAGAAGACAAGGATCATACTGGTAGAAGCCGGCGAGCGTCTGCTCGCCGGATTCGCCCCGGAGCTTTCCAGATATGCACGTCTGCGCCTTGAAAGCCTGGGCGTCGAGGTCGCGCTCGGCAACCGGGTCGAGGCGATCGAAGCGCATCAGATCACCGTCGGCGGCCAGGTGATCCCGGTGGCCTTGACGCTCTGGGCCGCCGGGGTGGCGGCTTCTCCGCTGGTCGCCCAGCTTGGTGTCGGGCTCGACCGCGGCGGTCGGGTGAAGGTCGAATCCGACCTGCAGGTCGTCGGCCATCCCGATGTCTTCGCGCTTGGCGACGTCGCACTGGTCGTCGATGGGAACGGCCAGCCATTGCCGGGTCTTGCCCAAGTCGCCAAGCAGCAGGGCGAGCACCTCGGCAAGGCACTGGCACGCCGGATAGATGCTGGCGATACGCTGCCCGCTTTTGTCTTCAGCAATCGAGGCAACACGGCCATTGTCGGCCGCCACGCTGCCGTGTTCGAATCGGGCAGGCTGAAACTGAAAGGCTGGTTCGCCTGGTCTGCCTGGGCGCTCATCCATGTCTACCTGCTCGTCGGTTTTCAGCACCGCGTTCAGGTCTCGATCCAGTGGCTCTGGCGCTACCTGACCTATGAGCGTGGCGCCCGGCTCATCGCCGAGGAGCGAGTCGAACCGGGTTCGACATCGTCGCCGGGAGCGGCCCCGAGAGAGCCGCTGCCAACCAAGGCAGACGCCGCCCCGGCATTGCACGCCCGCACTGACTAGATTGCCGGGTGCCCAGTTCGGAGACAGTGGCGATGCGGGGGTCAGCTCTGGATTCCGCCACGGCCCGTCGTCCCACGGCAGCCCGAACCTCGATAGTTGAGGCGGGTGGTTCCCAGCTTGTATCCGGTGCCGGCCTGATGGATCCGGATGGCACCAACGACGTTGCGTCCCTATATGAACAAATGAACACAGGCTCCTCGAAACGGGATCTGTTGAACCCCTCCTCTTCAGAGACAGCTCGTCATGACGTCACCTGCGACTGCTGAACAAACCCCGGTCATTCAGATGGGGCTTCCTGCCCTGAGCAACAGCTATGCGCAACTGCCGGAGCGCTTCTTCGCGCAAACACATCCGAAGCCGGTATCCGAACCGCGGCTGATCCGGTTCAACCGGCCCCTCGCCGAGGAACTCGGGCTCGATGCCGACCTGCTTACCAGCCCGGATGGAGTGGCGATGCTGGCCGGCAACAAATTTCCGGAAGGCTTGCAGGCAATCGCTCTGGCTTATGCGGGCCACCAGTTCGGAAGCTTCGTGCCTCAGCTCGGCGACGGGCGCGCCCTGCTGCTTGGCGAAGTGGTGGACGTCAACGGCGTTCGCCGTGACATCCAGCTGAAAGGATCGGGACCAACGCGGTTCTCGCGCAACGGTGACGGCCGCGCCGCACTCGGCCCTGTCCTGCGCGAATATGTCGTCAGCGAAGCGATGGCGGCGCTCGGCATTCCGACGACGCGAAGCCTTGCGGCGGTGCTCACCGGCGACGCGGTCTATCGCGAGGTCCGGCTGCCCGGCGCCGTCCTGACACGGGTGGCGGCAAGCCATATCAGGATCGGCACGTTCCAATATTTCGCCGCGCGCCACGACACCGAGGCGCTCAAGATATTGGCCGACTATGCCATTCAGCGTCACTTCCCACAGCTGGCGGGGGAAGCACGGCCGTACCGGGCTTTGCTGGAGGCCGTTGTCGCCGCACAGGCGGATCTGGTGGCGCGCTGGATGCTGGTCGGCTTCATCCATGGCGTCATGAACACCGACAACATGTCGATCTCGGGCGAGACGATCGACTATGGCCCATGCGCCTTCATGGACGCTTACGACCCCAGCGCGGTGTTCAGTTCGATAGACCGCGCCGGTCGCTATGCCTATGCCAACCAGCCTCGTGTCGCCACATGGAACCTTGCGCGCTTTGCCGAGACCCTGCTGCCGCTCATGAGCACGGACGAGAATGAAGCAGTGTCTGAAGCGGAAGAGGTGCTGAGGTCGTTCCAGGCCTCCTATGGGGCTGTGTTGCAGCGCGGCTTCCGCACAAAACTCGGACTGCTGACCGAAGCGGAAGGCGACTTGCAGCTCGCTGCCGACTTTCTGGACGTGCTGGCTCACGGCGAAGCGGACTTTACGCTCGGCTTTCGGCGCCTGGGCGATGACCTCGACGCTGCGGACGGCCAAGGCACGGCGCGGCAGTTGTTTAAGGATCCAAGCTCATTCGATGCCTGGTCGGCGCGGTGGCGCCAGCGCATTGCAAGCGAAGCAGCCGACACGGCCACGCGCCGTTCTGCCATGCAATCGGTCAATCCCAAATTCATCCCCCGCAATCATCGCATCGAGGCGATGATCCAGGCGGCGTTGGGCGGCGACTTTAGACCGTTCGAGGAGATCCTGGCGGTCGTCAGCCGTCCCTTCGATGAGCAGCCGGGAATGGAACGCTTTGCTGAGCCGCCACGCCCGGATGAGCGCGTCCTGCAGACATTCTGCGGTACATGAGACATTCGTGATGGTCGCTTAACATGTGCAAATGCGGAAGACCCATTTGCAAGCTATCATCACGGGCACTCTCGTAAGGGCTGAGCTATGACGATCATAGAATTGGCATTCGAATTGCTGGCACGGAAGCTCGTAGACCGTACCGGAATATCAGACGAAGATGCTCGAGACCTTGTCGCAGCCATGGGAGCTGACTGGTCATCGCTCGTGCGAGCAGCGAGGGCGATCAAAGAGACTTAGGTCTTTTGACGTCGTTTTAGCTGCCACCAGCTGCGGGCAGATCGGACCAGAGGCTGCTGCCGCGATCCAGGCGCGACACCGCGCTCGTCACCGATCATGTCAGCAACGTGGTCAAGCACTGTATTTCGGTCGCTCCAAATCGACCGGATACAACACGCTGCTCTCCTGAAAGCCACTGTGGCCCGCTACGCAAGTCGCCGGAAGCTCGCAATAAACTAGCTTAGGATTTATATTGCAGGCCCGCACCACTGGCGGGCGACGCGGCCCGCCCAGAGATTGCCTGTCCTCGACCAGCAACGCGGGCCGCTGTTGGGAGTCACCGTCGGCACCGAAAAGCACAGGTGCTGATGAAGCAGACGGAACTTCCCCCCACGATCACGGTTTGGAGTCACGAGACCAACCCAAGGAGATGCAGATGTCGAGCAAAATGCCGCCCGTGCCGCCTGAGAACCAGAGCCAGAAGGGTCGAGGAGAAGGGCGACAGATTAGCCACGATGATGCCCAGCACGGCACTCACGGAGCGCCGGATCCGGAGCGCCAAGGGCAGCAAGCCAACACCAAGGTCAACACCACTCATCAGGGCCGTCAGCAGGATCGGTGATCATGTCCACATCGAAGAAACACCCGAACACGATCCGGCAGGGCGGGCCAGGCGCATCGCACGAGAACGCCAGAAAACCCCTGCAGGTCAACAACCCCCCGGCGGATGAAGACCGTCGATCCAAAAGCCGAGTTTCAGGGGGTGGTGGTGAAAAGGACAGTCATCATTCGCACAATCCAGCCAAGAAGGGTAGCAACAGTTGAACCCACGGCTTTGTGAATGATTGTGCTAAAGCGCGCCGCGTGTGCATGTCATTGTCTCACAACCGAGCCTTTTTTTGAGTGACATGCATTAGCCGGACCAGGGTGAGGATCAGCGAGTCGAGACGCCCGGAAAAACCGGAGGCCGTGGGCCCGCACCACTGGCGGAGCGATGCGGGCCCGGCCAAGGGTTACGGCCCTCGACCAGCAGCGAGGGCTCGCTGCCGCATGCAGAACAAGCCCCGTAATTTCAGGTTCCGCTAATATACAAAAAAGCCGGCCACCTTTCGGCAGCCGGCCAGTTCCAACAGAACAAGGGAACGTGCACTGATGGGGCAGTGCAACGCCCGAAGTGTTTCGAGGCGACGATGTTCCACCGGAAATCCACAGATTCGCCGTTTCGATCTACATTGGCCGGATTGAAAGATCTTTGACGATCTCTCCCAAGTTCTCGCGGAGCCCGGTCCGACGTGTGGCGCCCTGTCTGCGCCTTGGCTCTCTATGCGGCCAGCAAGCTCATCTTTGAAGAATGCCCGCCGCGACTGTCGCGCGCGTCAAACACCGGCGTGCAATTGGTCGAGCGCGCGGCAGACCGGGGACGCGTCAAGTCGAGCGTCGGTCGACGTAGGTGTAGACGCCGGCCCCAATGGCGACCGCGCCGACCGTGATCACGATCGATGGCGCGCCCATCAAACTGGCAAAGACCGCCCAGATGAGGGCGATGACGATAGCGCCGAGTGTTCCCAGGATCAGTCTCGACATTGTCTACCCCTCCACGTTCGGGCCGCCCGTGGATGGTCGTCACCCACCGGTCATGCGAAACGCCGCATGAAAGCACAGTGTGGTCCATGAGGTGAAGGGCCGCGCCGGAATACTCCGGTGCGGAAAAGATGATGCCCGCGCCGCCAAAGCCCGGGTGTTCAATAGCCAAATGGCTGGACCGGCGCCTAGCGCCTCAGCGCGTGGACTTCCGCCATGCTTTCGCCGCCCATCGGAAGGGCCATGTCATCATCGAGCAGCCGGGTGATGCGGGCAAAGCCCGTAAACGCCTTCCTGGCTGCTTCGGCCGACATTCTGCCCGACAGGGCCGCGGAGCAGCAATTCACGGCGCACTGATACACAGGCCCACGCCGTCCCAATGGCCATTTCTGCAAAAAGACCATCGCTTCGGCAACGCTATCGACTTCCTCGACGGGGTGTCCCTGCCCGCGCGCAATGCGCACGGGCGTAAAGAAATGCAAGCGGTCCATTTTGTTCTCTCCCTGGTCGGCCGCAGCGCGGACCAACCCTACTAAATTCGCGGATAGCGCGTTTGTTCCGCTTATTGCAAAAAAATCTGCGCCGGTGGGCTTGGGTTGCCGACGCCCGCTTTTGTCCGGAACGTTAGGCCGGCTGATGCATTTCGCTCTCGTGATTGCCTTGAGGGACACGTTCAAACCATGCGCATAGCCCATGTCGCCCCTTTGCACGAATCGGTGCCACCCCTTCTCTATGGCGGCACCGAGCGCATCGTTTCCTATCTGACCGAAGGGCTGGTCGAACTCGGCCATGAGGTGACGCTGTTCGCCAGCGGCGACAGCCGGACGTCGGCCAGACTGATACCAGGACGCGAACGCGCGCTACGCCTCGATCCGCGCCCGCTGAAATCGGACACGGCGGCGCATCTTGCGATGCTTGCCGATGTGAGGAACCGAGCCCACGACTTTGATATCATTCATTTTCACCTCAGTCATTTCCTGCATTTCTCGTTCTTCGAGACCATGCCGGACAAGACGGTGACGACGCCGCATGGCCGGCTCGATTATGTCGACCTGGCGCCAGCCTATCAGCGTTTTCCGCGCTTTCCGCTGATCTCGATCTCGCATAGCCAGAAGACCGGGCTTGCGAATGCCAATTGGCTGGCCACCATCCATCACGGGCTGCCGACGGGTCTCTATAAGCCGACCTTCGAGACGGCGGCGGGCGAACCATACCTTGCCTTTCTCGGCCGGCTTTCGCGCGACAAGCGGCCGGACCGGGCCATCGACATCGCCTTGCGCTCGGGCATGAAGCTCAAGCTGGCGGCCAAGATCGGCGACGATGACCGCGCCTATTTCCATGAGACGATCGAGCCCTTGATCGATGGCGACCGCATCGACTATGTCGGCGAGATCGCCGAGGGTGAGAAGACTGAATTCCTCGGCAATGCCGCTGGTCTGCTGTTTCCGATAGACTGGCCCGAGCCGTTCGGCCTTGCCGCGATCGAGGCGATGGCGTGCGGTACGCCAACCATCGGCTGGAACTGCGGTGCGTTGCCGGAAGTCATCGACCATGGCGTTACCGGATTTGTCGTCGATTCTCTCGATGCCGCTGTCGCCGCGGTGCCGGCCTTGCTGCAACTCGACCGGCGAAAGGTGCGCGCCGTCTTCGAAAGTCGGTTCTCCGCCAACAGGATGGCGCGCGACTATCTCACTGCCTATGCGCGTCTCATCGGCGCCCCGGCTGAATCGAAAGCATCGTGAACGACGGCTGACGTTCCGAGCCCGAAACAGAGATTTGTGACTGATGACCGAACTTGACGAGCGCAAGCTCGACCCTGCCGTGGCCCTTGCCTCCCTGGACGAAACCGCGCCGCGCGAGCCGCACCGGCTGTTTGCCCTGAAGCAAGGCGACTGTTTTGCCGTGGCCGATGCCTACGGCGATATCAGGGGTGCGGGCGACGGTTTCTTCCGTGACGACACCCGGGTGCTGTCGGAGTTCAGGCTCACCGTCGGCGGCCGGCAGACATCGCTGCTCGGCGCCTCGCTCAGCCAGGACAATGTGCTGTTCACCAGCAATATGACCAATTTGCCGATGCAAAGCGTCGGTGGCCGCGACATCCCCCAGGGCGCCATCCATATCGAGCGCGTCAGGCTGTTGTGGCAGGACCGGCTGTTCGAGCGCATCACCCTTTCCAACTACAGCCAGGAGCATTCGGCAATCCGCGTCTCGCTGCATTTTGCCGCCGATTTCCGCGACATGTTCGAGGTGCGCGGTTCGACCCGGCCGAAGCGCGGAATGGCGCATGCAGCGGAGATCGAGCCTGCCTCGGTGCTGCTGCGCTATGACGGACTGGACGGGCTGGCGCGGGTGTCTGCGATCTCGTTCTCGCAGCCGCCGGACCAGCTGAGCGCCGAGCGCGCGGATTTCCTCATCGCAGTGACCAAGCGCAGCAGCAAGATGCTTTACGTCGAGGTCGGCGCGGAACTGACCGAAACGCCCGACCGCGACCGCTTCCGGGCGGCCGCGGCGCGCGCCCGTTTCGGCATGCGGGCCAAGCGCCGCCATGGAGCGACGGTGCACAGTTCGGGCCGCGTCTTCAACGATTGGGTCGAACGCGCTCGCGCCGATGTCGCCTTGCTGACCACCGAGCTGTCGACCGGCCCCTACCCCTATGCCGGCATCCCCTGGTTTTCGACGGCCTTCGGCCGTGACGGCGTCATCTCGGCGCTGCAGATGCTATGGCTCAACCCCGGCCTGGCGCGCGGCGTGCTTGCCTTCCTCGCCCAGCACCAGGCGACCGAGACATCGCCTTTCAGCGACTCGCAGCCCGGCAAGATCATGCACGAGACGCGCAAGGGCGAGATGGTGGCGCTGCAGGAGCTACCCTTCGGCCGCTACTATGGCGGCGTCGATACCACGCCGCTCTACATCCACCTCGCTTGCGCCTATGCCGAGCGCACCGGCGACATGGACTTCATCGCCAGCCTGTGGCCGTCTCTCTGCGCCGCCGCCAAGTGGACGGAAGAGGCGAGCCGCGCAACCGGCTTCGTCACCTATCAGCGCGCTGCCGAATCCGGCCTTGCGAACCAGGGCTGGAAGGACAGCTTCGACTCGGTCTTCCACGCCGACGGCCGCATTCCCAAGGGGCCGATCGCGCTGGTCGAAGTGCAGGGTTATGTCTTCGCCGCCTTCAGGGGCCTTGCCGCTCTCGCCCGCCGCCGGGGCGAGTTCGCGCAGGCCGAGCACTGGGAAAATCGCGCCGAAGAGATGCGGATCGCCGTCGAGCGTGATTTCTGGCTGGACGATCTCGGCTTCTATGCGCTGGCGATCGACGGCGCCGGAGAGCCGTGCAAGGTGCGCACGTCGAATGCCGGACACCTGCTCTATGTCGGCCTGCCCGAACCGGCGCGGGCGAAGATGGTCGCCGACCAGTTGCTTTCGGCCTCCTTCCACTCCGGCTGGGGGGTGCGAACGCTTTCCGACGATGCTGTGCTGTTCAACCCGATGTCGTACCACAATGGTTCCATCTGGCCGCATGACACGGCGATGTGCGGCGCCGGCCTGGCGCGGTTCGGCGAGCGTGACAGCGTGGTGCGGCTGATGAGCGGCACGTTCGAATCCGCCGTGCACTTCAACATGCGGCTGCCGGAACTGTTCTGCGGCTTTACCCGCTCGCCGGGTGAAGCGCCGATCGCCTACCCCGTCGCCTGCCTGCCGCAAGCCTGGTCGGCAGGCTCGGCCTTCATGCTGATGCAGGCGTGCCTCGGTCTGGAAATCGACGGCTGGAACGGCGAAATCCACGTCACTCGACCCCGTTTGCCGATCGGCATCGATACGCTGACGCTCAGGCATCTGGGTGTCGGCGAAAAGAGGGTCGATCTTACCTTCCAGCGCGTCGGCGACCGCGTCGTCGCCTTTCTCGCCGACCGCCATGAAGGGCTGGTTCCGCTGATCGTGCGGACATGATCTGAACGGCCTTCAACGGGAACCGAACCCAGGGTTTGTGCGTTGCGAAAAACACAGGTTCTCACGGGCGATCGTCGGCTGCGAACACTCAAATCGAACCATGAAGAAAAAGGCCCTGGCGGCCAAAATTGAGTTGGAATTGGAATGACTGATTATGGCATGGCCCTGCTCTGGGTCTTGATCCTTGCAAGCCTTGGCCTTTCGATTCTAGCCGTTATGTTATCGATCTCCAGGCAACGTCGTAGCCATAGCTTGACGGTTGCACCGACTGCCGGCGAGGACGTCGCATCGGAAGCGACGCGCAAGGTCTTGCGGGAGTTCGAGAAGAACGGACAATCTCCCGACGCGGCGCTGGTGAACTGGTCGCCCGACACCTTGCGCAAGATACTTGCCGACGACCTGCCGGACGCGCAGGTCATCGTCGTCTCGAACCGAGAACCCTATATCCACAACATCAAGGACGACGGCGTCGAGCTTCTGGTGCCGGCCAGCGGCCTGGTGTCGGCGCTTGAGCCTATCACCCGCGCCTGCAGCGGCACCTGGATCGCCTATGGCGGCGGAACTGCGGATCGTCTGACGGTCGACAGCAACGATCGGGTTCAGGTGCCGCCGGACAATCCGTCCTATACGCTGCGCCGCGTGTGGCTGAGCGACGACGAATACCAGGGCTATTATCTCGGCTTTGCCAATGAAGGGCTTTGGCCGCTCTGCCATATCGCCTTCACACGGCCGGTCTTCCGTGCCTCGGACTGGGAGGCCTATGAGGCCGTCAACCGCAAATTCGCCGATATGGTGGTTGCCGAGGCGCGCAATGAGCGGCCGATCGTGCTGGTTCAGGATTACCATTTCGCGCTCCTGCCGCGCATGATCCGCGAGCGCCTGCCGGAGGCGATCATCATCACCTTCTGGCACATCCCGTGGCCGAACTCCGAAGTGTTCAGCATCTGCCCATGGCGCGAACGCGTTCTTGATGGACTGCTCGGGAGCTCGATCATCGGCTTTCACACCCAGTTTCATGCCAATAATTTCACTGAAAGCGTAGACAGGTTCCTGGAAAGCCGGATCGAGCGCGCCGACGCCGCGATCTCGTATGGCGGGCGGACGACACTGGTGCACGCCTATCCCATCTCCATCGAATGGCCGGCCGAACTCCTGGCCAAACTGCCACCGGTCGAGGAAAGCCGCGCCCGCCTGCGTGAGCGGTTCGGCCTGTCGGCGGACGTCAAGCTGTGCGTCGGCGTCGAGCGCCTGGACTACACCAAGGGCATCCTCGACCGCTTCCATGCGCTGGACGAATTGTTTACGCGCCACCCCGAGTGGATCGGCAAGGTAGTGTTCCTGCAGATTGCTGCCCCAAGCCGCGGCACGCTGCCGGCGTACCAGCAACTGCACGATGAATGCCTGCGTTATGCCAACGAGCTCAACCAGCGCTACGGTCATGACGGCTACAAGCCCGTGGTCATGGTGGCTGAGCACCATTCGCAGCAACAGGTCTATGAGATCTATCGCGCCGCCGACATCTGCATGGTCACCAGCCTGCATGACGGCATGAACCTCGTAGCCAAGGAATTCGTCGCCGCGCGTGACGACGAACAGGGCGTGCTGTTGCTCAGCACATTTGCCGGCGCGTCGCGCGAACTGCTGGAAGCACTGATCGTAAATCCTTACGACGCGGCGATGATGAGCCAGGTGCTGCTGCAGGCGCTGACCATGTCACCGGACGAACAGCGCGAGCGCATGCGCCCGATGCGGGAAATAGTGCGCGACAACAATGTCTTTCGCTGGGCCGGCAGCATGCTGCTCGATGCGGCGCGCCTGCGCAAACGCGGCGACCTCGAAAGAGCGACTAGTGTCGCCGAGCGGCCCGCAAACACCGACACCAACATCGTCTCGCTGTTCGACCGCATGCGGAAGGTGGCGTCATGAATAGCCTGTCAAAAGCACCGGGCCTGCCAACCGCACCCGACCTGCCGGAAGGACAATGGGCGCTTTTCCTCGATATCGACGGCACGTTGCTGGAGCACGCGGCGCACCCCGACGCCGTGTCCGTAAGCGACGAACTGCGCAACCTCCTCGGCGTCGTCGATGAACGGCTGGACGGCGCTGTCGCCTTTATCACCGGCCGCTCGGTCGAAGGCGCCGACCGCCTGTTTCATCCGTTGAAGCTGCGTGTTGCCGGTCTCTATGGGCTGGAACACCGGCTGACGCCGGACGGCCCGGTCGTTACCGCCGATGCTCCCGCCGATATCGCTGCCCTTGCCGACGCCATCGAGGCCGAACTGGATGACGGCCTTGTTCATATCGAGCGCAAGGGTCCGATCCTCGCCATCCATACGCGTGCGGCGCCGCATCTGCTGGCCAGGGCAACGCATCTTGCCGAACAGGCATTGACCGAGCTTCCCAAGGGCTATCGGGTTATCCCGGGCAACGCCGGCGTCGAACTCATGCCGCTCGAAGCAGCCAAGGGCGCTGCCGTGCGGCGTTTCATGGCAATCCCGCCCTTTGCCGGACGGCGGCCGGTCTTTCTCGGCGACGACACCGCCGACGAAAACGGTTTCGAGGCGATCAACGAGGCCGGCGGCATCTCGATCCGGGTCAAGCCGCGTGGGCCGACCGTGGCCCAATACAGGCTCGATGATGTCACCTGCGCGATAGCTTGGCTTGCCGCCAATTTCGACGCATCACCGGCCCTCAACCGCAAAGCGTCCTGATCGCTGCCGTCTGCGGGTCGAATCAAGATCGCCGCGATTGCGCCGACCTTCGCCAAAAGCCGATCGATAAGCGCTGTTCTCATTGAATATCTTTAAGGCCAAAGCCGGCAAATGGATTGCTTGCCGGTTCCCCTGCGTCAGGCATAACCTGCGCAGTCGACGCGTGAGGGCGCGTGCGGCATCAAGGGGAGGACATCGCAATGACCATACAAGGCGCATCACCCGATCTATACAATGAGGATTTGGCTCCGGCCAAAGTCCGAAACTGGGGGCCGTTCTCGATCTTCAACGTCTGGACGTCGGACGTCCACAGCCTCTGGGGCTACTATCTCGCCGCAAGCCTGTTCCTGTTTTGCGGCGGCTTCGTCAATTTCATCATCGCCATCGGCATCGGTTCGCTGATCATCTACGCGCTGATGAACATGGTCGGCTATGCCGGCGTGAAGACCGGCGTGCCCTACCCCGTGCTGGCGCGCGCGTCCTTCGGCATCTGGGGCGCCAACATTCCGGCCCTGGTGCGCGCCATCGTCGCCTGCTTCTGGTACGGCGCGCAGACGGCAGCGGCATCGGGCGCGATCGTGGCGTTGCTGATCCGCTCGCAATGGTTCGCCGATTTCAACGCCAACACGCATTTCCTCGGCCATACGGGTCTGGAAGTGATCTGTTTTGTGGTCATCTGGGCACTGCAATTGCTGATCATCCAGAACGGCATGGAAACGGTGCGCCGCTTCCAGGATTGGGCCGGACCGGCGGTCTGGGTGATGATGTTGATCCTGGCGATCTATCTCTGTGTAAAATCCGGGAGATTTGCCTTTACCAGCGACATCCCGATGGATGTGCTGCTCGACAAGACAAAGGATGCCGGCGTACCCGGAACCCCTGGCTCCTGGACGTCGCTGTTTGCGGTGGCCGCGATCTGGGTCACCTATTTCTCGGCGCTCTATCTCAATTTCTGCGATTTCGCCCGCTATGCCCCAGACAAGGCATCGCTGCGCAAGGGCAACATCTGGGGCCTGCCGATCAATCTCATCCTGTTCTCGCTGGTCGCCGGCGTGACCACCATCGCTGCCTTCGACGTCTATGGCGAAGTGCTTCTGCATCCCGACCAGATCTCGGCGAAATTCGACAGCTGGTTCCTGGCAGCGCTTGCAGCCCTGACTTTTGCCGTGGCGACGCTCGGCATCAATGTGGTGGCAAACTTCGTCTCGCCGGCCTTCGACTTCTCCAATGTCTTTCCCCGGCAGATCGACTTCAAGAAGGGCGGCTATATCGCGGCCGTGATCGCGCTGGTGCTTTATCCCTTCGCGCCGTGGGAAGGCAGTGCCGCGTCTTTCGTCAACGTCATCGGCGCGACGATGGGGCCGATCTTCGGGGTGATGATGGTCGACTACTATCTGATCCGGAAGGGCGAGGTCGACGTCGAGGCACTGTACCGCGAACATGGCGAGTTCCGCTTCCAGGGAGGCTGGCACGTCAACGCCTTCATAGCCGCCGGCATCGGCGCCATCTTCTCCTCGGTCCTGCCGAACTTCACCAACTTGCTGCCGGCATGGTGGGGCGTTTATGGCTGGTTCTTCGGTGTCGGCATTGCAGGGGTCATCTACTACGTCCTTCGCACCGCCGCCCTTGGCGCAGGGGCCAGGACGGCAAAGGCGTGAAATGAGAGATAGGGAGTAGTCAGTAGTCAGTAGTCAGTGGGAATAGTATAATCCCTACTCCCTACTCCCTACTCCCTACTCCCTACTCCCTACTCCCTACTCCCTACTCCACCATCTCAGCCAATCTCCGCACCGTGTTCCAGTTGCGTGCGGTGCCGATGCCCATGCGCTTGTGGTTCATGGCAGCGAGCAGCCGCGAGCTTGGCCGCTGGCGCGAAAAGACGACCCAGATGTCACCGTCGACCGAAGCCACCTTCTCGTCCTCAGCGGCATAGGCCTGGAGCGCGGCCACACCATCCGCTGGCGCTGGCTCGCGCATCACCCGCACGGCCACCTGATCGCCTGCCTCGGCAGAGTCGGCCGGGAATGGGTTGCCGGCGGCAAGTTTCAGCCAATCCTCGGCAGTGCGCACGATGATGACGACATTGCGGCCGAAGGTTTTTTCGAAGGCCGTTTCCAGCCGCTGTTCCAGCTTGGCGATGCCAGTCGCCCGTGTCTCGAAGACCAGATTACCGGTCGCCACCAGGGTGCGCGGGTTCTTCAGCCCAAGGTGTTCAGCCATCGCCTTGAGGTCGGCCATGACGACCCGGCGGCCTTCGCCGAGGATGATGCTGTAGAGCAGCGCAACATAGGTCTGCATCAGCTGCGAAACCTCACCGTGGCCCTAGACCAGCCGCGACTGGTCCACCGCGGCCGAGATGAAGCTGGCGAACAGCGGATGCGGCTCAAGCGGCCGGCTCTTCAGCTCCGGGTGATACTGGACGCCGATAAACCAGGGATGGTCGGGATATTCGACGGTTTCCGGCAGCACGCCGTCGGGCGACATGCCGGCAAACACCAAGCCGCAATCCTCAAGCCGCTCCTTGTAGTCGATGTTGACCTCGTAGCGATGGCGATGGCGCTCGGAAATCTGGGTGTCGCCATAGATGTCGGCGATCTTCGAACCCTTGGCGAGTTCGGCCTGATAGGCGCCAAGCCGCATGGTGCCGCCGAGATCGCCCGTTTCGCGGCGCTTCTCCAGCATGTTGCCTTTCAGCCATTCGGTCATTAGGCCGACGACGGGCTCGTCCGTCGGACCGAATTCGGTCGACGAGGCGTGTTCGACGCCGGCCAGCGAGCGCGCCGCCTCGATGCAGGCCATCTGCATGCCGAAGCAGATGCCGAAATACGGCACCTTGCGCTCGCGGGCGAATTTCGCCGCCAGGATCTTGCCTTCCGAGCCGCGCTCGCCGAAGCCGCCGGGCACCAGGATGCCATGCACCTTTTCCAGCCACGGCGTGGGGTCTTCCTTCTCGAAAATCTCGCTCTCGATCCAGTCGAGCTTGACCTTGACGCGGTTGGCCATGCCGCCATGCGACAAAGCCTCGATCAGCGATTTGTAGGCATCCTTGAGGCCGGTGTATTTGCCGACGATGGCAATCGTCACCTCGCCCTCCGGATTGTGGATGCGGTTGGACACGGCCTGCCAAGGCTCCATGCGCGGCTTCGGCGCCGGATCGATACCGAAGGCGGCCAGCACTTCCGAATCGAGCCCTTCCTTGTGGTAAGCCATCGGCACGTCATAGATGTGGGGCACGTCGAGCGCCTGGATGACGGCACTTTCGCGCACATTGCAGAACAGCGACAGTTTTCTGCGCTCTTCCTTGGGGATGGCGCGGTCGGCGCGGACCAGCAGGATATCGGGCGCGATGCCGATGCCGCGCAGTTCCTTGACCGAATGCTGGGTCGGCTTGGTCTTCAGCTCGCCAGCCGTCGGGATGTAAGGCATCAAGGTCAGGTGGACATAGACGGCGTTGTTGCGCGGCAGATCGTTGCCGAGCTGGCGGATAGCCTCGAGAAACGGCATCGCCTCGATATCGCCAACCGTGCCGCCGATCTCGCACAGCACGAAATCATAGTCGTCATTGCCGTCGAGCACGAAATTCTTGATCTCGTCGGTGACATGCGGAATGACCTGCACGGTGGCGCCGAGATAGTCGCCGCGCCGTTCGCGCTCGATGATGTTCTTGTAGATGCGGCCGGTGGTGATGTTGTCCTGCTGGTTGGCCGAGCGGCCGGTGAAGCGCTCGTAATGGCCAAGATCGAGATCGGTCTCGGCGCCGTCATCGGTGACGAAAACCTCGCCATGCTGGTAAGGCGACATCGTTCCGGGATCGACATTGAGATAGGGATCGAGCTTTTTGATGCGTGCGCGATAGCCTCGCGCCTGCAAGAGAGCCCCAAGGGCCGCTGCAGCGATGCCTTTTCCTAGTGAGGAAACCACGCCGCCTGTGATGAATACATATCGCGCCATGGGAGTTATCGCTTAACGCGGCCGAATTGATTCCGCCAGAGAAAAAACCGCCGCTGAGGCTTTTTCAAGAGAAGGCGCGATAGTCCCGAGGTTCGAGACTGGTGTTTTGGTCAAAACAAAAGGGCCGGCAAAAGCCGGCCCTTTCGGCAGGTTTGTGAAAGCGTCAGATGATGACGACCTTGGTGCCGACCCTGACGCGGCTGTAGAGGTCCATGACGTGCTCGTTGATCATGCGGAAGCAGCCATTGGAGGCGCTGGTTCCGATCGACTGCGGCGCGATGGTGCCGTGGATGCGCAGATGCGTGTCCTTCTTGCCGTCGTAGAGATAAATGGCGCGGGCGCCGAGCGGGTTCTGGCCGCCGCCGGGCATGCCGTCCTTGTACTGGCCATAATGCTTGGGTTCGCGCTTCTGCATGTCGAGCGTCGGGATCCAGCGCGGCCATTCCTGCTTGTCGCCAACGGCAACCTTGCCCTTGAACTGCAGGCCTTCGCGGCCGACCGCGATCGCATAGCGGCGGGCGGTGAAAGCCGATTCGACGAGGTAGAGGCGGCGCGCGCTGGTATCGATGACGATCGTACCCGGCTCATAGCCGCTGAATTCGACGTCCTGCGGCACGAATTCCGGCTTCACCTTGAACTGCTTCTTGGCTTGCCGCTTGGCGAGAGCCTGGTCGAGCGCGCGCGTTTCGGGGAGATAGGCAATCGACGAGGCAGAGGACGTGCCGCCGAACAGGCCGGCGAACAGTCCGCCGCTCGTCGGCTTCTGGCCCGGGGCCTCGCTGCGCAATTCGCCATTGTTGCCGGTCAGCGCGATATTCATCGCTTCGGCCGGAAGCGGTTCAGCCGATTCGATCGGCTCGATCGGCGCGATCGGGTCAACCGGAGCGATGATCTTGGTGGTCTTCTTGCCTGGCTTGGCGTCGGCAACCACGACCGGCTTGCCCTTGCTTGCCAGGAACGCTTGGCGCTGGGCATCGGCCCTGGCTTTCGCCGCATCGCGCATCGCCAGCTTGCGGGCCTCGAGCGCCTTGACGCGGGCGAGATCCCTGTCGGCGGCGATCTTGTCTTCGAGCTTGCTGATCTGAGCCAGATCATCCGGGCTCGGGTTTTTCTTCTTCTTGAGAAGCTTCAGCTGCGTCGCATCGCTCTTGGCGGCGACGTTGATGACAGCGGTTTTGCCAACCGCCTGCGGTGAGGTCATTGCCGGAGTGCCGGCGAAGGCCGCGGAGCTCATGCCGAATACGGCACAAAACCCCATGAAAATGAAGCTGCGAAGCTGCATGGCGAAGATCCGATCGTTCAATGCTTGTTGCCCACGGCGTCGCCCGGCGCCCCCCAAGGGCGCAGAAAGTGCCGCCGGCAATCTATAATCGAAGTGGCGTACGGGCCTCAAGCACGGGGTGCGGTCGAATCTTCGTGATCGTGTGCCATTTGCCGCGACTGTGTTGAAACAACAACAGATCGCGGCATCTGACGCTACCGACTACTGGTTCGGAACCTGCGGTGTCACCGGCAAGGTAACGCCATTGGTAGCCGGCGGCGTAGCCGAATCGGTTGCAGGTGGCGTCGCCGGAGATGGAGCCGTCGCCGGGGCCGTGGTGGCGGGCGGCGTGGTGGCGGCGCCGTTGGCCGCGGGCGCGGCCGGTGCGGTGTTGCCCGAAGGCGGCGTCGGCGCCGTCGTGCCGGGCAACTGATTGAGCACGCCGTTGCCGCTGTCGGCCGGCACGCGATCGAGAATGTCGATCGGTTTTTCGCCATAGCGGGCAACGATAGAGAGTGTCAGCGACGTCACGAAGAAGGCCGCGGCCAGGATCGCCGTCGCCCGCGTCAGCGCATTGGCGGCGCCACGCGCGGTCATGAAACCGGAACCGCCGCCAATGCCGAGACCACCGCCTTCGGAGCGTTGCAGCAGCACCACGCCGACAAGGGCGAGCACGACCATGAGGTGGATGACGATCAGTACGGTTTCCATATTTTATCCTGGCAAGCCCTGCCGCTCCCTGGCGATCAGGGCCGGTGATTTGGAGGCGGCTCCATACAATGCTTTAACGGCATTTCCAAGCCCGTGGCCGGAATATGGGAAGCAATGCGCCCTTTGCAACGATTTCCGCCGAACTGCCGCGTTCATAAGTCGATGACGGAACTGTCGGCAACGAAATTCCGGGGCCTACGCGATATTCTGGTATGCCTCGGCGATGGCGAGAAAGTCGGATGCCTTCAAGCTGGCGCCGCCAACCAGCGCGCCGTCGACGTTTTTGACGCCCAGCAGTTCGACTGCGTTGGACGCCTTGACCGAGCCGCCATAGAGAATGCGCATCTTGCCGGCCACGACTGCGCCGAGCGCTTCCGCCAGTTTTTGGCGGATATGTGCGTGCGCCTCCGCCACGTCTTCGGCGGTCGGCGTCAGGCCGGTGCCGATAGCCCATACCGGCTCGTAGGCGATAACGGTGTTGGCGGGCGTTGCGCTCGGTGGCACCGAGCCGGCGACCTGGCGCGATAACACGTCGAGTGCTGTGCCCGCTTCGCGCTCGGCCTTGGTCTCGCCGATGCAGATGATGGCGACGAGCCCTGCCCGCCACGCCGCCGAGGCCTTGGCGAGGACGATGGCATCGTCCTCGCTGCGCTGTTCGCGGCACTCGGAATGGCCGACAATGACGTGGCTGGCGCCCGCATCCTTCAGCATCTCGGCTGAGACACAGCCGGTGAAGGCGCCGCTTTCCTTGATGTGGCAGTCCTCGCCACCGGCCCGCACCGGCGTGCGCGACAGGATTTCGACGGCGCGCGACAGCAAGGTCGCCGGCACGCAGACCAATGCTTCGGTCTCTGCGTCGAGCCCGCTCATGAAGCCGTTGCCGATCATCCTGAGCTCGTTCAGCGAAGCGCTGGTGCCGTTCATTTTCCAGTTGCCGGCAACGAGCGGTCGAATTCCTGGCGTCATGGGGATCTGGTTCTCCGGGCGACATTGGGGTCTCGCCCTCCCTATCAAAATCAGGCCACAAAGCAATCGACAGTGAGCCGGAAGGGCGCTATTGCGCTTGTTTCAGACTCGGGCGCACGCAAAACTGCGCAAAAATCGGAAGTAACAATGCTTGGTATATTGAGAAGCGCGGCAGGGACCTGGGTCGCGAAAGCCCTGCTGTCGCTGCTGGTGTTGAGTTTCCTTGCCTGGGGCGTCACCACGCGGATGACGGGCGGCTTCCTGGCCGGCCATCATGCGGTGATCACCGCCGGCAGCACCACCGTGTCGATCACCGAATACCGCCTCGCCTACGATCGCCAGATCGCCATGCTGCAGCAGCAGATCGGCCAGCGTATCAGCCGCGACCAGGCCAAGGCCTATGGCATCGACAACCAGGTGCTGGCTCAGTTGGTGTCCGGCGCCGTCCTCGACGAACAGGCGCGCAAGCTCGGGCTTGGCTTCTCCAAGGACAGGCTGGCCGAACTGACGCGGCAGGAACCCGCCTTCCAGGGCCCGAATGGCCAGTTCGACCGCCGGCTGTTCGAATCCCGCCTGCGCGAACTGGGAATGCGGCCGGAGGATTATCTGAAGAACCGGGCTCAGGTGGCGGTGCGCCAGCAGATCGTCGAAGCGGTTTCGGACGGCCTCAAGGCTCCAGACACCTTCTTCAAGGCAGTTGCGCTCTATCGCGGCGAAGACCGCACCATCGACTATCTGATCTTGCCAAAGGCGTTGGTGGAGCCCATCGAGGCGCCATCCGATAGCGTGCTTCAGGCTTATTTCGAGGCCAACAAGAAAACCTACGCGGCGCCAGAATACCGCAAATTCTCCTATGTCCGGCTCGAGCCCGAAGACATCATGGATGTCAGCGCCGTAACGGACCAGCAGGTCAGCGACGACTACAACAAGAACAAGGGCCGCTACACCACGCCGGAAATGCGCACCATCGAACAGCTGGTGTTTCCTTCCGCGGACGCCGCCAAGGCGGCATCCGATTCGCTGAAGACGGGCGCCACTTTCGACAAGATCGTCACCGCGCAGGGCAAGACCCCGGCCGACACGCTGCTCGGCACGCTCTCCAAGGATAAGATCACCGACAAGGCGGTCGCCGATGCCGCATTCGCGCTTGCCGTCAACGAAGTCAGCCCGGTCGTCCAGGGCGCGTTCGGTCCGGTGCTTTTGCGCGTCACCGAGATCAAACCGGAAACGGTGAAGCCGCTGGCGGAAGTGTCAGACCAGATCCGAAAGGATCTGGCGCTCGGCGAAGCAAGCCGCATCCTGCTCGACGTGCACGACAACTACGAAGACACCCGCGCCGCCGGCAGCACGCTGGCCGAAGCCGCCGCCAAACTGAAGCTCAAGGACGTCACCGTCGAGGCCATAGACCGCACCGGCCTCAAGCCGGACGGCACCATCATCAAGGACCTGCCGGCATCGCCGGACCTGATCAAGGCGGTGTTCGAGGCCGAGCCCAACACCGAGAATCAAGCCCTGACCACGCCTAACAACGGCTTCGTGTTCTATGAACTGACATCGATCACGCCGGCTCGCGACCGCACGCTGGACGAAGTCCGCCAGCGCGTGGTGGCGGACTGGACGACAGAGGAAACGACCAAGCGGCTGACCGCGAAAGCAGACGAACTCGACAAGCGCCTCAAGGCTGGCACCACACTCGACGTCATCGCCGGCGAACTGAAGCTTGAAAAGCAGACCAAGCGCGGCGTGAAGCGCGAGGCCGACGATGTCGATTTCGGCAAGGAGGGTGCTGCTGCGATGTTCGGGGTCGGCGAAGGCGGCACCGGGCTGATCCCCTCGCCCACCGGCGACGGCCAGATCCTGTTCAAGGTCGCCGAAGTGTTCGAGCCGGCCGGAGCCGACGCCAGCTCGGTACCCGACGATGCGCAAAAATCCTTCACGCAAGGCATGTCCGACGATCTGCTCGACCAGCTGGTGGCGCAGTTGCAGACGCAGTACGCCGTCAGCGTCGACCAGGCCGCCGTTTCCCAAGCCCTCGCCCAATGAATGGCCTTAGCCCAATGAACGTCTTGGCCCAATGAGCGCCCTGAAGACCCATATCGCCAAGGTCGCCACGGGAACCGGGCTTACCTTCGAGGAAGCGCGCGAAGCTTTCGACATCATCATGTCTGGCGACGCGACGCCGGGCCAGATCGGCGGCTTCCTGATGGCGTTGCGCGTGCGCGGGGAGACCGTGAGCGAGATTTCCGGCGCCGTCGCCACCATGCGTGCCAAGATGCTGCGCGTCGAAGCTCCTGAGGGCGCCATCGACATTGTCGGCACGGGCGGCGACAATTCGCATTCAGTCAACATCTCGACCGCTTCGGCCTTCGTCATTGCCGGCTGCGGCGTGCCGGTCGCCAAGCACGGCAATCGCGGCCTGTCGTCGCTGACGGGCGCTGCCGATGTGCTGGTCGCGCTCGGCGTCAAGATCGATATCCTGCCAGAGGTGATCGGCCGCTGCATCCAGGAGGCCGGCGTCGGCTTCATGTTCGCGCCGGCGCACCACCCTGCGATGAAGCATGTCGGCCCGACCCGCGTCGAGCTCGGCACGCGCACCATCTTCAACCTGCTCGGACCGCTGTCCAATCCGGCCGGCGTCAGCAGGCAGATGGTCGGCGTGTTCCTGCCTGAATGGATCGTGCCGGTGGCCGAGACATTGAAGGCGCTGGGCACCGAGCATGCCTGGGTCGTCCATGGCGACGGCTATGACGAAATCACCACCACCGGCGAAACGCAGGTGGCGGAACTGGCCGGCGGCGAGATCCGCCATTTCACGCTCACCCCGGAAGCCGTCGGCCTGCAGCGCCACACCAAGGACGAGTTGCGCGGCGGCGACGCCGCCTACAACGCCAAGGCGTTGCGCGACATGCTGGGCGGTGCTGCCGGCGCCTATCGCGATACGGTGCTGATGAATGCCGGCGCCGGCATGGTGGTAGCCGGCAAGGCGACGACGCTTGCCGACGGCATGGCCGCGGCCACACAGGCCATCGACAGCGGCCGGGCGCTGGGCGTGCTCGACAGGCTGGTCGAGATTTCGAACGGATGAGCCGTGGCTGACATTCTGCGCAAGATCGAGGCCTACAAACGCGACGAGATCGCGGCGGCGAAGGCGCGGATACCGTTGGCCGAGATCAAGGCGCGAGCCAAGGATGCCGACGCACCGCGTGGCTTTCTGAGGGCGCTTGAGGCGAAGCGCAGATCGGGCAGCTTCGGCCTGATCGCCGAGATCAAAAAGGCTAGCCCTTCCAAAGGCTTGATCCGTGCCGATTTCGACCCGCCCGCACTGGCGCAGGCCTATGAGAAAGGCGGTGCCGCCTGTCTTTCGGTGCTGACCGATGCGCCATCCTTCCAGGGCGCGCCGGAATTTCTCACCAATGCGCGCAACGCCGTCGCCCTGCCCGCGCTGCGCAAGGATTTCCTGTTCGACCCTTACCAGGTTTACGAGGCTCGCGCCTGGGGCGCTGATGCCATCCTGATCATCATGGCCAGCGTCGATGATGCCTTGGCCAGCGAATTGGAAGCGACCGCATTCGAACTCGGCATGGATGCGCTGATCGAGGTGCATGACGAGGCCGAGACGCAGCGCGCGGTAAAACTGTCGTCGCAGCTGATCGGCATCAACAACCGCAATCTCAGAACATTCGAGACCAGCCTCGAAACCTCGGAACGGCTGGCGTCGATGGTGCCGGGCGGCCGATTGCTGGTCAGCGAGAGCGGCATTTTCACCCACGACGATTGCTTCAGGATGCAAAAGACCGGCATCAGCACCTTCCTCGTCGGCGAGAGCCTGATGCGGCAAGAGGATGTCGCTGCGGCAACGCGGCTGCTTTTGACAGGCAAGGCGAAGGCAGAGGTAGCCTGACAATGGCAGCCGCCCTCACCCATCTCGGCGCCAAGGGCGAGGCCAACATGGTCGATGTCGGCGACAAGGCGGAGACGACGCGCACGGCGGTCGCCGAGGGCTTTGTGTCGATGCGGGCCGAAACCCTGAAGATGATCCTCGACGGCGACGCCAAGAAGGGCGATGTGCTGGGTACCGCGCGCATTGCCGGCATCATGGCGGCCAAGAAGACGCATGAGCTGATCCCGCTCTGCCATCCGCTGCTTTTGACCAAGGTGTCGGTCGACATCGAACCGGACACCACGCTGCCCGGCCTCAGGGTCACCGCGCTTGCCCGCGTCACCGGCAAGACCGGGGTCGAGATGGAGGCGCTGACCGCGGCGTCGGTGGCGTGCCTGACCATCTACGACATGGCCAAGGCGGTCGACCGTGCCATGGTGATTTCCGGCATCAGGCTGGTGGAAAAGACCGGCGGCAAGTCCGGCGACTACAGGGCGGGTTCGTAATGGCGCTGGTTCCGGTCGCCGAGGCGCTTCAACGCCTCCTCGACGGCGCTGTGGCGTTGCCCGGTGAAAGCGTCGCGCTGGCGGATGCGGCCGGCCGGGTGCTGGCGGAGCCGGTCGTGGCGCTGCGTACCCAGCCGCCTTTCAATGCATCTGCCATGGACGGCTATGCCGCACGGGCGCAGGATGTGGCGACCCTCCCCGCGAGGCTTTCGGTGATCGGCACGGCGCCTGCAGGGCGCGGCTTTGACGGCGCTGTCGGCAAGGCGGAAGCCGTGCGCATCTTCACCGGCGCGCCGCTGCCTGAAGGCGCAGACACCATCGTCATCCAGGAAAATGTTCGCGATCTCGGCGGTGGCCGGATCGAGGTCACCGAACCGACGGCGAAGAACCGCAACATCCGCCGCCTTGGACTGGATTTTGCCCAAGGCGACGTGCTGCTGGAGAAAGGCCGCGTGCTCGATCCGGCTGCATTGTCGCTGGCGGCGTCGGCCAATCATCCCCGGTTGAACGTGGTGCAACGGCCGCTGGTCGCCATCATCGCCACCGGCGACGAATTGCTGCCACCGGGCAGCGAACCTGGCCCCGCCCAGATCATCTCGTCCAACGCCTATGGCGTCGCTGCTGTGGCGCAGTCGGTCGGCGCTCGCGCGCTCGATCTCGGTATAGCGGCCGATCGCAAGGAAACGATCGCGGCGCTGGTGAAAAAGGCGGTCGATGCGAAAGCCGACGTCATCGTCACGCTCGGCGGCGCCTCGGTCGGCGACCATGATCTCGTCCATGACGTGCTGACCGGCGAAGGCATGAACCTCGACTTCTGGAAGCTCGCCATGCGCCCGGGCAAGCCGCTGATGTTCGGGCGGCTGGGCGATATCAGGTGCATCGGCCTGCCCGGCAATCCGGTGGCGAGCCTGGTCTGCTCGCAATTGTTCCTGAAGCCGTTATTGGCGCAGCTCGGCGGCCGTCCCCACCGGCAGGACATCCGCCAGGCTCAGCTTGGCGCCGCGATGCCGGCCAATGATCTAAGGCAAGACTATGTGCGCGCCGTGGTCCGGGAAGAAGCCGGCGCATTGGTGGCGACGCCGTTCGGCATCCAGGATTCCTCGATGCTGAGAATGCTGGCCGACGCCAACGGCCTGATCGTGCGCGAGCCCTTCGCTCCGGCGGCAGAAGCAGGCGCTGCTTGCAGCGTTCTGATGTTGCGCTGAGGTCGCGCATTTAAGCCTTTAAATCTAACAGATAAACTGTTTGTTACTACGCCAGCAATGTCCGCGTCAGCGGATGTGTCGGATCGGCAAGCCCGTCGACGATGCTGAAATGATGCCGGTCCGGCTCGACCACTGTGCTGGTCGTGGCGCCGAGGCCGATCCAGATGTTGGCAAGCAGCGCATTCTGGCGCAGGAACTCCGCCCGCTCGCCGCCGCCGGCCCAGCAGGTGATGCGCGCGCCCTGCATGGGGCGCAGCAGAACCGGGCTTTCGGCCAGTGCTTCCGCTTCATCGATGGCCAGTGTCGCGTTCATCCCCGTCCGCATGATCGGCCGCAGATCATGAACCCCGGAGATCGAGACGACATTGCGTATGCGGCCGGCCACATCGGCGGCCAGAGGCGTCGTTGTCGTCACCATCCTGGAGGCGAGATGGCCGCCGGCGGAATGCCCGGTCAGGATCACCGGCCCGCCGACCATCGTCGCCGCCTTGCCGATCGCCGCCGCGATTTCCCTGACGATGCCGGAAATGCGTATGTCGGGACAAAGCGTGTAAGTCGGCATTGCCACGGCAAAGCCATTGGCAACCGCGCCGTTGGCCAGATGCGACCATGGCTTGTTGTCGAACGCCTTCCAGTAACCGCCATGGATGAAGACGACGAGCCCTTTGGGCATGACATCGGGAAGGAACAGATCGAGCCTGTTGCGTGGACTGTCGCCATAGGAGATGTCGAGCTTGGCCCGACCGGACGCCGACATTGTGTCGCGAAAAGCCTGTGCCGGTGTGTCCCACGCGGCCGGCCAGCGATTGCTGCCGGCAATGTTGTCGCCGTTGGCGTAGGCATTGTCCCAATCGGCAACACGATGTTCGAGCATCTGCATCCCTCCCGGATGGCTTCAGTTCAGTCGACAGGAATGGCCGCCGAACAGGGCGGCGTCAATGCTGCGACCTAAAAACATTTTAGGCTTGAAACAAATTTCGACTGGTGCGATCCTGCGCCTTGTTCAGCCATGGGCGCGAGGCAGACAGGGGCAGCCGAAAATGCTTGGGCCATCAGCGCATATCGACACATTCACGCGTGACAACCTGCCGCCGCCGGAGCAATGGCCGGAGTTTTTGCTCGACGGCTTCGACTATCCCGACCACATAAATGCCGGCGTCGAATTGACCGACAGGCTGGTCGAAAAAGGCTTCGGCGACCACACCGCGCTGATCGGCAATGGCCGCCGCCGCACCTACAAGGAACTGTCCGACTGGACCAACAGGCTCGCCCATGCGTTGGTCGAGAATTACGGTGTCAAGCCGGGCAACCGGGTGCTGATCCGCTCGGCCAACAATCCGGCCATGGTCGCCTGCTGGCTGGCCGCCACCAAGGTGGGCGCGGTGGTCGTCAACACCATGCCGATGTTGCGTGCCGGCGAACTCGCCAAGATCGTCGACAAGGCGGAAATCACGGTCGCACTTTGCGATACGAGGCTGATGGACGAGATGACCGCCTGCGCCAAGGGCAATGCGTATCTCAAGCAGGTCATTGGCTTCGACGGCACGGCCAACCATGACGCGGAACTCGACCGAGCCGCCCTCGACAAGCCGGTCACCTTCACTGCCGTCAACACCGGCCGCGACGATGTCGCGCTGCTCGGCTTCACCTCCGGCACCACCGGCGTGCCGAAGGCGACGATGCATTTCCACCGCGACCTGCTGATCGTCGCCGACGCCTATGCCCGCGAAATCCTGGAGGTGACGCCCGACGACATCTTCGTCGGCTCCCCGCCCCTTGCCTTTACCTTCGGTCTTGGCGGGCTCGCCATCTTCCCGCTGCGCTTCGGCGCCGCGGCGACGCTGCTGGAACAGGCGACGCCACCCAACATGATCCACATCATCGAGACCTACAAAGCGACCATTTCCTTCACCGCTCCAACCGCCTATCGGGCCATGCTCAAGGCCATGGATCAAGGCGCTGACTTGTCCTCGCTGCGCGTCGCGGTTTCGGCGGGCGAGACGCTGCCGGCGCCTGTCTTCGAGGAATGGACTGAGAAGACCGGCAAGCCGATCCTCGATGGGATCGGCGCCACCGAGATGCTGCATATCTTCATCTCCAACCGCTTCGACGACATGAAGCCGGCCTCCACCGGCAAACCCGTCGGCGGCTATCAGGCACGCATCGTCGATGACGAGATGCGGGAGTTGCCGCGCGGCTCTACTGGCCGGCTGGCGGTGCGCGGCCCGACCGGCTGCCGCTACATGGCCGATGCCAGGCAAAAGGACTATGTCCGCGACGGCTGGAATCTCACCGGCGATACGTTCACGCAGGACGAGGATGGCTTCTTCCACTTCGCCGCGCGTTCCGACGACATGATCGTCAGCGCCGGCTACAACATCGCCGGCCCCGAGGTCGAAGCGGCGCTGCTCTCGCATCCCGACGTCGCCGAATGCGCGGTGACCGGCGCCGAGGACGGCGAACGCGGCCAGATCGTCGAGGCGCATATCGTGCTTGTGCAAGGCGTTTCGCCGGACGCATTGACCGTCAAACGCCTGCAGGACCACGTCAAGGCAACGATCGCGCCCTACAAATATCCGCGTTCGGTGAAGTTCATCGACGCCTTGCCCAAAACCCAGACCGGCAAGATCCAGCGCTTCCGGTTGCGCGCGGAGAAGATCAATTGATTAAGCCGCACGATCCGGCGTCCGATGGCGCGCAGATGTCGTTCAAGGAGCGGATGTCCTACAGCGACTATCTGCAGCTGGACAAGGTGCTCGATGCGCAGGCGCCGCTGTCTTCGGCCCATGACGAGATGCTGTTCATCATCCAGCATCAGACATCGGAATTGTGGATGAAGCTCGCTTTGCACGAGATCGGCGCCGCGATCCGCTCTATCCGCGCCGACCGCCTCGAACCGAGCTTCAAGATGCTGTCTCGCGTCGCGCGCATCTTCGAGCAGCTCAACAATGCCTGGGACGTGCTGCGCACGATGACGCCAAGCGAATACACCGAGTTTCGCGACGCGCTCGGCCAATCCTCGGGCTTCCAGTCGTGGCAGTACCGCGCTATCGAGTTCATGGCCGGCAACCGCAACCTAGCCATGCTCGGGCCGCACAAGCACCGGCCCGATCTTACGGACAGGCTGGAAGCGATCCTGGCCACGCCGTCGCTGTACGACGAGGCGCTTCTGCTTTTGGCGCGCAATGGCTTCGACATCGGCGCCGATGCCGGGCGCACGGACTGGCGCGAGACGCGCGTCGAGAACGAAGACGTGCTGGCTGCCTGGCAAACCGTCTACCGCGACCCGCAGCGCTACTGGATGCTCTACGAACTGGCCGAGAAGCTGGTCGACTTCGAGGATTACTTCCGCCGCTGGCGCTTCAACCACGTCACCACGGTCGAGCGCATCATCGGCTTGAAGCGCGGCACGGGCGGCACCTCAGGCGCCTCCTATCTGAAGAAGATGCTGGAGGTTGTGCTGTTTCCGGAGCTCTGGACGGTCCGCACCCGGCTCTAGAGCATTTCACCGTTTAACGTAAACGGCGAAATGCTCTAGCTCTTTGATTTGACGCAATTGCGGACGGAAAACCGCTTCACACTTTTCCTGAAATTGCTCTAGTTCCTCAGGTGACCGCGGTCTTCACCGCGAAGCGGGCGTCCTGCCAGGCGCCGGTGCGCAGAATATCCTCCAGGACTTCGACCGCCTGCCAGACATCGCCATATCCGACATAGAGCGGCGTGAAGCCGAAACGGATGGTCGACGGCGCCCGGAAATCGCCGATCACGCCGCGCTCGATCAGCGCGCGCATCACCTGATAGCCATGCGGATGGAGGAACGACACCTGGCTGCCGCGCTGGCTGCCGTCGCGAGGACTTTCCAGTTCAAGCCCGTAGGCGCCGCATCTGGCTTCGACGAGCTGGATAAACAGGTCGGTCAGCGCGATGCTTTTTCTGCGCACCGCCGCCATATCGACGTCGTTCCAGATATCGAGCGCGCCCTTGAGCGCCCGCATCGACAGCACCGGCTGCGTTCCGCACAGGAAGCGGCGAATGCCGCTGCCGACGGCAAAGCCCTGCTCGAAGGCAAAGGGCCGCGCATGGCCCCACCAGCCGCTGAGCGGCTGGTGGGCATCGTCATGGTGGCGCTCGGCCGCGTAGATGAAGGCTGGCGAGCCCGGGCCGCCATTGAGGTATTTGTAGGTGCAGCCGACGGCGAAATCGGCATTGGCACGGTCAAGTTCGACCGGCAAGGCGCCGGCCGTGTGGCAGAGATCCCAGATGATCAGCGCGCCGGCGTCATGTGCCTTGCGCGTCAGCGCCGCCATGTCGCGCAACTGGCCGGATTTGTAGTTGACGTGGTTGACCAGGATGACGGCAACGCTGTCGTCGATCAGCTCCTCGATTGCGGCCGCGTCGACGCCCTCCAGCCGCAGCCGCGTTCCCGGCCGGGTCGAGGCGACGCCTTCGGCCATGTAGAGGTCGGTCGGGAAACTGTCGCCCTCGGCAACGATGACCGACCGATCCGGCCGCATGCCGAGCGCTGCGTGCAGCAGCTTGTAGATGTTGATCGAGGTTGTGTCGCAGACCACCGTCTGCCCATCAGCCGCGCCGATCAGTCGCCCGAGCTGATCTCCGAGTTCCACCGGCATGTTGAACCAGCCGGCGGTGTTCCAGGCGCGAATGAGGTCGTGCGCCCATTCCTGCGTGGCGGCCTGCTGCAGTTCGCTGAAGACGACCGCTGACGCGGCGCCCAGGGAATTGCCGTCGAGATAAATCACGCCTTGCGGCAAGACAAAGCGTTCGCGCATGGAGCGCAGCGGATCGGCGGCATCCATTGCTTCGATTGTAGCGAGATCGGGTGTCGTGCTCATGATCCGGCGCCCCTCCATGGACAAACGCGCGCGGCGGAGCCTGCCGCCCAAACATGCCGGCGATCTTGAGTGGTCGCCCTTGAACTGTCAAACATTATATATAATTCACCCATTGAAAGGCTTTGATATATAATGATCCGCCGAGCGTTTATGTCTGATGGATCACGATGCTGGATGACGAGCAGACCTCGAAGACGGAAGCGGCCTATCGCCTGCTCAGGCGCGATATTCTTGCGACCCGGCTGGCGCCTGCCGCGCCGTTGAAGCTGAGCACGCTGCGCAACACCTACGGCATCGGCTGGACGCCGTTGCGCGAGGCGCTGTCGCGGCTGGAGGCGGAACGGCTTGTGACCGCCATCAGCAACCGCGGGTTTGCGGTCGCTCCCGTCTCTCGGGCGGAGCTCGAGGATTTGGCGCGTGCGCGGCTGGTGGTCGAACTGCCCCTGCTGGTGGAATCGATCGAGGAGGGCGATCGTGAGTGGGAAGACGCGGTCGTTGCCGCCCACTATCGTCTCTCACGGTGCGGGTCTGTTCTCGACGATCCATCGGATGATGCGGTCGACGCGTGGTACGAAAAACACGATGCCTTCCATGCGGCGCTGCTCAGTGCCGCGACATCCAGCTGGCTGCTGCGCTTCAATGCGACGATTTCCGACCAATTGCATCGCCATCACCGCTTTCTGGGTCTGGCCCCGACGCTGCGCGCCGCCGCCGGCCGCACGGATGGCCACCGGAAGGCCGTGGCGGCCCTGCGCGACGCCGTGGCGATCGAACACCATACCGCCCTGATGGAAGCGGCCCTCGATCGCGACGTCGAACGTGCGAAAACTCTGATGACCGCTCACATCGGCTACACGCTGCAGGTCTATGCCCAGAGTGAACCCGGCGCGGATGCTGCGCAGCCCCGTCCGAAAAGGAAGCGGCGATCGTAGCCGACGACGCAGGGCACTTTGTCTTCGTTTCACCCCGTTGCCGGCCAACGACTACGAGCGCCGCTCGCGGTGCCGAACGTCACGCTGAACAAAACGTCAACACATTCATTAAACTTTAAAAGGTTGCGGAACACAACTGGAACAGATAGTGTTTGTTCTGGGTTTGTTTTTTCTGATTCTGGTTTCAGAACCCCTGGGGGCCGCGATGCTGACGCGCAAACAACATGAGCTTCTGATGTTCATCCATGAACGCCTGAAGGAGAGCGGAATCCCGCCGTCCTTCGATGAGATGAAGGAAGCGCTTGACCTCGCCTCCAAGTCCGGCATCCACCGCCTGATCACGGCGCTTGAGGAGCGCGGTTTCATTCGCCGGCTGCCGAACCGGGCGCGCGCGCTGGAAGTGCTGCGGCTGCCCGACTCGATCGCACCAGGCCTCAATGCGGCGAGGAAGTTTTCGCCGAGCGTCATTCAGGGCAGTCTTGGTCAAACCGGCCAAGGGCAAGGCGGCCAAGGACAAGGCGCGATGGGCCAAGGCGGTATCGGTCGCCAGATCAAGCCGGGCTCGCCGTCGCGTTCGATGTCGGCCGGCAATGACGACGCCGTTTCGGCGGTGTCGATCCCGGTGATGGGACGCATTGCTGCCGGTGTGCCGATCGACGCCATCCAGCATCAGACCCATTCGATCTCGGTGCCGCCCGACATGATCATGGGCGGTGAACACTACGCGCTCGAGGTCAAGGGCGATTCGATGATCGAGGCCGGCATTTTCGATGGCGACACGGTCATCATCCGCAATGCCGACACAGCCAGCCCCGGCGAGATCGTGGTGGCGTTGGTCGACGATGAGGAAGCGACCCTGAAACGCTTCCGCCGCAAGGGCGCCTCGATCGCCCTGGAAGCCGCCAACCCGGCCTACGAGACCCGCATTTTTGGACCGGACAGGGTGAAGGTGCAGGGCAAGCTTGTCGGATTGATCCGGCGCTACTGAGCCGGCTTGGGTTTGTACTTTTCACGCTGGTTGTAAGGCGGCAGGCCGCGCGCTTCGCGGGAGAAGCGGCGTTGCTCGTGCCAGGGGCGATACGGCTTGTCGACGGCGAAGCGGATGGTTGGCGCTGCAGCTGCCGATTGCGGATCGAAGAAGACGGCGGCGCTGCCGTCGCGGGCCAGCTGTTTCTTCGTCACGACCAGCACCAGCGGGTCGCGGCACGGATTGTAGGCGGTGGCGTCATCGATGACGATCAGGCTCGCGAAGGCACAGGCCGGCCGCGCCGTCTTGCGGTCTTTCGCAAGCGCTACAATGGCTCCGGAAGGGTGCCGGGCGATACAGAGATCGCCGGTGCAATAGAAGGGCGAGCCGGGCGGCAGATCGAGCGGATCGAGATCGAACCGCGTATCTGTTGACTCGAAAATCTCAGGTGGGATAATGGTTTCGGCCCGCAGCGCCCGTTTCCAATTGTCCGTGGTGAATTCGTTGGAGCGTTCGCGGTTGAGGGCGAGTTCGCCGCCACCGATCGGCATGGCCACCAGATGCGCATCCTCGGATATGAGCACGTCGGGCGTAAGCACCTGCGGCACCGTCAACAGGCCGGCCAGCGCGAAAGGCACGGCCGCCAACCTGAGCCAGGTGGTGGCCATGGTGGCGATGACGAGGGCGACCGCCACCAACAGCACCGAGCGGATGGAGATCAGCCCGACGGCGTCGACCGGCGAGCGCTCGGAAATCCAGGCCGATATAGCGATCATCGCCATCAGACCCTTGCCCATCACATAGAGGAACGGCCCGTCGGCGCCGAACGGCATCGCCAGTGCGCTGAGCACGGCAAAAGGCATGACGATCAACGAAACAATCGGCATCACGGCCAGATTGGCGATCAGGCTGAGCGGCGACACACGCTCAAAATGCCAGATGGCGAACAGCAAGGTTGCACTGCCGGCGATGATCGAGGTCATGGCGAGGCCGCCCATGGCCAGCGCGAATTTTCGCGACAGGAAGCCGACGAAGGAGCGCTTTGCCGGCGGCGTTCTCACCTTGTCGGCGCGGTAATCGGCCCAGCCGGCATAGGCGCCGACAAGGGCGGCGGTGGCAGCAAACGACATCTGGAAGCTGGGACCGACCACCTCGTGCGGCGACACCAGGATGACGGCAATGGCGGAGATCGCCAGATTGCGCATGGTGAGTGCGGCGCGATCAAACAGCACGGCGACAAGCATGACCGCCAGCATGATGAAGCTGCGCTCGGCGGCAACCACGACGCCTGAAATGACGAGATAGGCGGCGATGGAGACGAGTGCTGCCACTGCTGCATATTTCTTGACTGGGCGGCGCGAAGAGAAATCGGGAAACAGCGCAAAGGCGCCACGCAGCAACGCCATGATGGTGCCGGCAACCAGCGCCATGTGCAGGCCGGAGATGGAGATGATGTGGTAGATGCCGGTGCGCCGCATCGCTTCGTTGACCTCGTCCGGGATGCCGGCGCGCACCCCGACAATCAACGCCGCGGCAATCTCGCCTTCGGCGCCGCCGATTTTGCCCCTGATATGGTCGGCAATGTTTTCGCGCGCGTTCTCGATTGCCGAGGAGAGCCGCGCGGTCAGCGGCGGCGGTCCCTGCGTAGCAATGGTTTTCGGATTGCCGAGAAAGAAGCCGCTGCCGCCGATACCGGTGAAATAGCTGTCGAAGGAGAAATCGTAGCTCTCCGGCCGCACCGGACCGGTCGGCGGCAACAGCCTGGCATAGCCGGTGATCAGGGAGCCGGCGGTCATATCGGCGGGAACGGTCCGCGCCGAGAGCCTGACCCGCTCCGGGGCGTAGCGCAGCTCGGGGTAAGCGGTCGAAACCACATCGAGCGTCAGCCTGATGCGGCCGCTTTCCATCTGTTCGAGACTGACGACGCGGCCGGTCAGCCGTGTCTGAATCTCGGAGCCGAGCATCTGCGTTCCGGCGCGCCAAGTCTCGACTTTGGCGGCGACGACGCCGAGCGCGCACAGCATCGCGGCCATGCAGAACAGATGCGTCCTCGGCCGCGATCGCGTGGCGAGGGCGCAACATGTCGCCAGCACCACAATGGCGATTGGCTGCGCAAAGCCGGGCTCGCCGGCCAGCGAGAAATAAATGATGACGCCGGCCGCCAGGAAAACCGGCACCAGCAGGAAGGCGACGCCCCGGTCGAGCTCCGTGTTGGCGGCCACGGCAAGGCTGCGGCGGAGCGCGGGCCATGACGGACGGCGAAGCCGTCTGCGCAGACGGGCGATAGATCCGGGCGCTGTGACTTGCGCCGGCAACGCGTGACCGGGCAGCGCAGGCGCGACGCCGGGATGCGGCTCAGGCAGCGCGAGGGGCAGCGGCTCGGCATAGGGACTATCGGCAAACAGCGAGCGTTCGCTGACGCTTGCCTCGGCGCCTTCGCCTTCCTTCGTGCCCCGGCCACGTCCAGCCATCGGGTCTGCCCCTTGCGCCCCAGACCCCTATGCTACATGAACGCGCAAAGCGCGAAAGTCCGCGTGATCACGTCCACCGCGCCGGAATCGACCATCACCTGGCAAGGACGCTCAATCCTCAATCATATCCTGGCCCTCCGCTCTCAGGCGAGCAAGCCCATCGTGCATTGCCTTCAATTGTTCCGGTGTATGACCCTGCCATTCACCGAGTTCACCCAGGATGAGCAACGGATCACGGGAGCGGTAGGATTTCGTCGGATTACCGGGAAATTTTTTGTCGGTCAGGTTAGGGTCATCCATAAAAAACCCCGTCGGCTTTACGATGTAAATCCTTTGACGACCGTCACCCGTTGCAAGCTCTGCTCCCCAGATGGCGGCTTCCAGTGTCTGGGTGAAATAGATCCATGACAGTGGTTTACCTCTGAAATTGGAAGGGTGGCCGACGCTCAGCAGATCCCCGGGTTTCAAATCCGCCCGGGTACCATGGTAGAACGGATCACCCTCCGTATGGTCGGCGTTTTCGGTCATCGGTAGTCCTTCTTTCAATCATGCCTCCTTCGTGGCGAGACCGGCCTGCACACAGTTGCGGTGTTCACGATAATGATTGCAGAAAGGTCAATATGCGTGACCAAGCCAACGCTGTCACGGCGGCGTTGTGTCGGGCAGTGCCGCATCCGTGAAGAAATGTCCGCTCGTCAGAGGGGGCTACCACCGTCGCAGCGATGTTCCAGGCACTGTGACGGGCGCTGCAGCCGAATGAAACCCAGACATTGACGCTGCTGCCAAACGAGGTTGCGCGGAGGGTGCGAACAGATTTTGTGCTACAAGGCTCCAGCGCCAGTTGACGCAACCGATAATTGCCGACGTGCCCCGGCCACGTCCAGCCATCGGGTCTGCCCCTTGCGCCCCAGACCCCCTATGCTACATGAACGCGCAAAGCGCGAAAGTCCGCGCGATCACGCTCCGCTTTCCAAGGTTCCGAGAGTTCCATGTCCGACACGGTCGTCACCCGTTTTGCCCCCTCGCCCACCGGCTATCTGCATATCGGCGGCGCGCGCACGGCGCTGTTCAACTGGCTGTACGCCAAGCACACCGGCGGCACGATGGTGCTGCGCATCGAGGACACCGACCGCGAACGCTTCAACGAGGCGGCGACACAGGCCATTCTGGATGGGCTGACCTGGCTCGGCCTTTCCTGGGACGGTGAGGCCATATCGCAGTTCGAGCGCGCGCCGCGCCACCGTGAGGTGGCCGAGGAGCTGGTGCGCCTGGGCAAGGCCTATTACAGCTACGAGACGCCTGCCGAGCTCGAGGCGATGCGCGAGGCCGCACGCGCCAAGGGCCTGCCGCCGCGCTACAACGGCCAGTGGCGAGATCGTGCCCCCTCGGAGGCGCCTCCCGGCGTCAAGGGCGCCATCCGCATCAAGGCGCCGACCGAGGGCGAAACCGTGGTGCACGACCGTGTGCAGGGCGAGGTGCGCTTCCCCAACAAGGACCTCGACGATTTCATCATCCTGCGCTCGGACGGCAATCCGACCTACATGCATGCCGTCGTCGTCGACGACCATGACATGGGCGTCACCCACATCATCCGCGGCGACGACCATCTGACCAACGCCGCGCGCCAGACGGTGATCTACAACGCCATGGGCTGGGACGTCCCGTCGATGTCGCATATCCCGCTGATCCACGGCGCCGACGGCGCCAAGCTGTCGAAGCGGCACGGCGCACTCGGTGTCGAGGCTTATCGCGCCATGGGCTATCTGCCCGAGGCACTGCTCAACTATCTGGCAAGGCTCGGCTGGAGCCATGGCGACGACGAGATCATGTCGATCAAGGACATGATTTCGTGGTTCGACATCGGCGATGTCAACAAGGGTGCGGCGCGCTTCGACTTCGCCAAGCTCGAGTCAATCAACGGCGCGCATATGCGCAAGATGGCCGATACCGAGCTGTTCGACATTTTCGTCGCCACTCTGCCATACCTCGAAGGCGGATCTGCTATCGCCGCCCGTCTCGACGACGCCAGGAAGGCGCAGCTGCTGGCCGCCTTGCCTGGCCTGAAAGAGCGCGCCAAGACGCTGGTGGAACTGGCCGATGGCGCTGCCTTCCTGTTCGTCGAGCGGCCGCTGCCGATCGACGAGAAGGCGGCAGCACTGCTCAGTGCCGACGCGCGCGCGATCCTGCGCGGCGCACATGCCGCTTTGCAGACTGTTTCGGGCGATTGGTCGGCTGCCGCGGCTGAAGCCGCGGTGCGCAAGTTCGCAGCGGCCGGCGGCCACAAGCTCGGCGCCGTGGCCCAACCGCTCCGGGCGGCCCTTACCGGCCGCAGCACCTCGCCCGGCGTGTTCGACGTGCTTGCCGTGCTTGGCCGCGAGGAAAGCCTGGCGCGGATTGCGGATCAAATCGATTAGGAGCGAGCTGGCCCAAAAAGATTGGCATTGAAAGGCGGGTTTCGCAGTGCAACATTAGGCCTTGGCCCAATCTGGCACGCACTTCCTAAATGCGGTGGCGAGTTCGCGCATTCCGGTGATTTCGACGTGTCGTTTGCAGGAATTGCCTTGCCGGCATGAGGAAGATGAAGGAGTTTGAGAATGAGCGAAGCTGCGACGAGACTGGAAACCGGCAGCAAGACGACGCACCCGTCGACTGCCAGGCTCGAACTGGCCGGCAAGACGCATGAATTCAAGGTGCGGAGCGGCTCGGTCGGGCCCGACGTCATCGACATCGGTGCGCTCTACAACACCACCGGCGCCTTCACCTACGATCCCGGCTTCACTTCGACGGCGAGCTGCGAGTCGGCGATAACCTTCATCGACGGCGATGCCGGCATCCTGCTTCACCGCGGCTATCCCATCGACCAGCTGGCCGAGCATGGCGACTTCCTCGAAGTCTGCTACCTCCTGCTCTACGGCGAACTGCCGACCAAGGCACAGAAGGACGATTTCGACTACCGGGTGACGCGCCACACCATGGTGCACGAGCAGATGTCGCGCTTCTTCACCGGCTTCCGCCGCGACGCGCATCCGATGGCTGTGATGTGCGGCGTGGTCGGCGCGCTGTCGGCCTTCTATCACGACTCCACCGACATTTCGGACCCGTATCAGCGCATGGTCGCCTCGATGCGGCTGATTGCCAAGATGCCGACGATTGCAGCCATGGCCTACAAATACCATATCGGCCAGCCCTTCATTTACCCGAAGAACGAGCTGAACTTCGCCGCCAACTTCCTGCATATGTGCTTTGCGGTGCCGTGCGAGGAATACAAGATCAATCCGGTGCTGGCGCGCGCCATGGAGCGCATCTTCATCCTGCATGCCGACCACGAACAAAACGCCTCGACCTCGACGGTGCGCCTTGCCGGCTCGTCGGGCGCCAATCCGTTCGCCTGCATTGCCGCCGGCATCGCCTGCCTGTGGGGCCCGGCGCATGGCGGCGCCAACGAAGCGGCGCTCAACATGCTGGGCGAGATCGGCCATGTCGACCACATCCCGGAATTCATCGCCCGCGCCAAGGACAAGAACGATCCGTTCCGGCTAATGGGCTTCGGCCATCGCGTCTACAAGAACTACGATCCTCGCGCGAAAATCATGCAGAAGACGGCGCATGAGGTGCTGGGCGAACTCGGCATCAAGGACGATCCGCTGCTCGACATCGCCATGGAGCTGGAAAAGATCGCGCTGACCGATTCCTACTTCATCGAGAAGAAGCTCTATCCGAACGTCGATTTCTATTCCGGCATCACGCTGAAGGCGCTGGGCTTCCCCACCACCATGTTCACCGTACTGTTCGCGGTCGCGCGCACCGTCGGCTGGATCGCGCAGTGGAAGGAAATGATCGAGGACCCGCACCAGAAGATCGGCCGCCCGCGCCAGCTCTATACCGGCGCCCCGGAACGCGACTACGTGCCGATTGCGAAAAGGTGAAAGAGAGTGAATGGTGAATGGTAAGTAGTGAATAGCAGGTAGTAATAGCAGGTAGTAAGTAGCAGCTTGATTATAGTCGAGAGCTCGTTAATCCTATTCACTATTCATTATTCACTATTCACTATTCACTCGCTAAGCCCTATTCGCTCTCCCGATGTGGCGAAGAACGACATCGGCGGCGATGTCGCCGGAGGGCCTGTCGGTGGCCATGCGTCTGGCAACCTCGCCAAAGCCGTCCTTTTGCCAAGCGCGGTAGGCGGTGTCTGAGAACAGTGCCTCGAGCTGCCGCGCCAGATAGTGCGGCCGCACATACTGGTTGTAGCTTTCCGGCACGACCGGCCGGTCGGCAATAAGGTTGGGCAAAGCAGCGCTCCACACCGTGATCAGGCTCTGCGCCATCAGCATGATCGGATCGAACTTGTAGCAAGAGATCATCGGGACACCCGACATCGCCAGTTCCAGTGACACCGTTCCAGACGCGATCAGCGCCGCATCGGCCTTGCCGAAGGCCTGCCACTTGCGCTCGGGATCGAGGATGACTTCCGGCTCCTGATCCCAGCGCGCCACCGATGTTTTGACCAGTTCGGCGACATGCGGCACCGTCGGCAGCAACAGCCGCAGCCTGTGGCCACGCGCGCGCAGCGCCGACACCGTCTCGCCGAACGGACCGATAAGCCGGCTCACCTCGCCGCGCCGCGACCCTGGCAGGACGAGCAGCGTCTTGACGTGATCGGCCGAGAGATCGCGTGGCTGGGCTTGCGCCCTGGCCGCGCCCTGCACGCCTGGATCATGCGTGAGGCGATGTCCGACGTAAGTGCCGGGCGGGCCGCCGAGACGGCTGAGCTCCTTCACCTCGAAAGGCAGGATGCACAGTATGTGGTCGACATAGGGCTTCATCGCGGCCGCCCTACCCGGCCGCCACGCCCAGACGCTCGGGCAGACATAATGGACGATCGGGATCGACGGATCGGCGGCGCGGATCTTTTTGGCGACGCGCAGCGAGAAATCGGGGCTGTCGATGGTGATCAGACAGTCGGGTTTTTCGGCGGCGACAGCACTTGCCGTCTGGCTGATCCGCCGCATCAGGCGCGGCAAGTCACGCAGGATGGCGCTGAGCCCCATCAGCGCGATCTCGGCGCCGTCGAACAGCGGCGCCAGTCCGAGCGCCTGCAGATGCCGCCCGCCAGTGCCGACGAGTTGCACCTCGCGCCCGGTCATGCGCTTCAGCGCCTGCACGATGTCGGCGCCGAGCAGGTCGCCGGATTCTTCGCCGGCGACGATGGCAATCTTCAGCGGCTTCTCAGCTGCCATGGACAGACTCCGCAGCCGGCAGGCCGAACACGAACAGGCCGAGCGCATTGGCGCGCGCGAGAACGGCGGGGCCTTCGAGGATGAGCGAACGGCGGGCTTCGACGGCAATGCCGGCGAGCCCCGCGGCATGCGCCGCCTCGACGGTCTGGGGGCCAATAGATGGCAGATCGGCACGCAATTCCTGGCCAGGTTTGGCGCATTTGACCAGGACACCGCGCGTCTTGCCGGCCAGCCTGCCATGGCCGCGCAACTGCTGCGTCCGCTCGAGCAGTCCGTGGGTGCCCTCGACGCCTTCCAGGGCAACAGTGCGGCCACCGATGGCAATTGCCGCCTGACCAATGTCGAGCGCGCCGATGGCCTTTGCCGCCGCGTGTGCCGCCTCGATATCGCGCCAGTCGGACTTTCGCGGCACTGCTTTGGTCAGCGGCCCTTCGGCCGCGACGAGCCGGGGCACGACTTCATGCGCACCGACAACCTTGACGCCCCGTGCCTCCAGGCCGCGGGTCAATATCTTCAACAGCCCGTCATCGCCGCGGGCAAGCGCCATGGCGAGCGAGGGTATAAGTGCCAGTAGCCCAAGGTTCGGACGCATGTCGACCAACCGCGGCCTGCGCCTGATCTCGCCGGCAAGCACAAGATGGGTGATCCGCCGGCGCCTCAGCAACGCAACCAGCGAGCCGATGTCTTCCAGCGCAAGGCTTTCATGCTCATAGATTGTGAGGTCGGACTGACGGTCGGCCTGACCTTCGACCAGGATGATGACGGGCGGATGTCCGGCCTCCGCCAGGCCGGCGGCAACTTCGACCGGCAAGCTACCGCCGCCGGCAATGATGCCGACCCTGGCGTCCGGCGCAAGATCGAGGGCCGTTGAAGTGGCCTCAGCCTTCGTCATCGGCATCGTCGCCGTCGCCACCCTTAAGCGACGGGACGGCAAAATGCCGCTTGCCGCGACTGGTGATGAAATCGATGATTTTCATGGCCGTCGGCGACGACGCAAACTCGGCCTTGGCGAATTCGATGTTCTCGCCGACAGTGCGGGAGCGGTCGAAGATGGTCTTGTAAGCCTTGCGCAGCAGGTAGATTTCGGCGCGCGGCAACCCGGCGCGCTTCAGGCCGATGATGTTGAGTCCACGCAGGCTGGCGCGATTGCCCACCGCAATGGCGTAGGGAATGACATCGCCGACAAAAGCCGAGCAGCCGCCGAGAAAGGCGTTGTCACCAACACGCACGAACTGATGAACGGCGCTGAGGCCGCCAATATAGACGCTGTCACCGACCTCGCAATGGCCGCCCAGGGTCGCGCCATTGGCGAAGGTGGCGTTTTTACCGACGACGCAATCATGGGCAATGTGGGCATAGGCAAGGAAATTGCCGTTGTCGCCGACGGTCGTCTCGCCGCGGCTGGAATCGGTGCCGAGATGCATGGTCACGCCTTCGCGGATCGTGCAGTTCTGGCCGATGACCAAAGTGGTGCGGCCGCCCTTGTGCTTGGTGTTCTGCGGCGGTCCCCCCAGTGTCGCCATTGGATAGACCTTGGTCGCGGCGCCAATGGTTGTCGCGCCCAGCACCGAGACATGGCTGACCAGTTCGACGCGGTCACCGATGACGGCGTCAGCGCCGACATAGCAGAAAGGTCCTATTGCCGCGCCTTCGCCGATCTGCGCGCCGGCCTCGATGACGGCCGAGGGGTGGATTGAAGTCTGTATTTTCATGAGCATTTCGAACCGTCAGCCGGTAACCATCATTGCCGAGATCTCGGCTTCGGCGGCCTTTGTGCCCTCCACCATGGCCTCGCAGGCGAATTTGAGCAGGTTGCCGCGCATCTTGATTTTCTTGACGTGGATTTTCAACTGGTCGCCCGGGACGACCGGTTTGCGGAATTTCGCATTATCGATGGTCAGGAAATAGACCAGCGACGGCTTTTCCGTGTTGAGGTTACGGATGCAGATCGCCCCGGCGGTCTGCGCCATGGCCTCGACGATGAGCACGCCCGGCATCACCGGCTGGTCCGGGAAATGGCCCTGGAAATGCGGCTCATTGATGGTCACGTTCTTGATGCCGACGGCAGAATCATTGCCGTCGATATCGATGATGCGGTCGATCATCAGGAAGGGATAGCGATGCGGCAAAAGCTTCATCAACCCCAGTATATCGACAGCTTCGAGCGTCGCCGGCACCATCTCAGCTACTTCCCCCTTCGCCCTGCTTGCGCGTCCTGGCGAGCTTCCTCAGCATGGCGATCTCGCGCATGGCTTCCGCCATCGGCTGCGCCGGATAGCCTCCCCAGATCTCGCCCGCCGGCACGTTGCTCATGAACCCGCTTCTTGCAGCAAGCTTGGCCCCTGATCCGATGGTCAAATGATCGGCAAGGCCAACGCCGCCCCCCATGGTGACACCGTCGCCGACGGTGACGGAGCCGGAAATACCAGAGAGCCCGGCAATAATGCAATTGCGGCCGATGCGAACGTTATGGGCGATCTGCACCAGATTGTCGATCTTGGTCCCCTGACCGATGACCGTATCCGACATGGCGCCGCGATCGACGGTCGTGTTCGAGCCGATTTCGACATCGTCCTGGATGATGACGCGGCCGACCTGCGGCACACGCTCAGGGCCTTTGGCGCCGCCGACAAAGCCGAAGCCGTCCTGGCCTATCCTGGCGCCGCCATGAATGATGACGCGGTTGCCGATCAGCGCATACTGAACACTGACACCCGGCCCAATGTAGCCGTCACGGCCGATCTGGCAGGAGGGGCCGATAACGGCGTGGGGGGCAATGACCGTTCCGCTGCCGATGGAAGCGCGGGGGCCGATGACCGCTCCGGCCTCGATGATCGCCCCGGCCTCGATATGCGCCGAGGCATCGACATGAGCTTGCGGCGAGACCCCGGTTTCGCTGGTCATCGGTCCCGGCGTAGCCGCCGTCGGGAACAGCAGCCGGCCGATCATGGCGAAGGCCTGCTGCGGGCGCGGATGAACCAGAACCGCGATGCCGGCCGGCGCCTTGCCCGCGAACTCGGCGGGACAAAACACGGCCGCCGCCTTCAGCGACTGCATCAGCGCGAAATTGCGCTTGCCGTCGACGAAGACGAGCGCACCCTCGCCGCCTTCATTGGCTGGCGCCAACGCATCGATCGATATGTGGGCAAGATCGGAATCGACAAGCGATGCGCCGGTCAGATTCGCGACTTCGCCAGCCGTATACCGGCGTGATGGCGCGAAGAACACCGGATCGGTCATTCCAGAAGCAATATCCAGCTAGGTCGGATCAATTCTCTTCCGGACCCCAACGGCCCGGAAGCATCGTTACCGCAAGATCAGAAGCGGCTCGACATGCCGAAGTTGAATTCCTGCACGTCGTCGGTCTTTTCCTTCTTGACGGGCATCGCGTAGTCGATGCGGATCGGGCCGAAGGGCGATGACCACAACAAGCCGACACCAACCGACGCGCGCAACTTCATATCAACCGAGGCCTGAGTGACGCCAGGAGTATCAATCTTGCTGCCGTACAGTGTGGCGGCATCAGCAAACACAGCGCCACGCACGCCAAAGCTTTCCGGAATGACCGGTATCGGGAACTGAGCTTCCGCCGAAGCATTGAAATAGGTGGTGCCGCCGAGGTGGTCACCTGTTGCAATATCCACAGGGCCAATGCCACCATACTCGAAGCCGCGGATCATGCGGTCGCTGCTCTTGAACTGATCGAAGATACGCAGTCCATTATCGCCATAGCCCGCGATATGGCCAGCACCGCCGGAGATCAGGCCGACCAGATCCAACTGTTCTGATAGAGTCTGGTAGACGGTGCCGCGACCGGTAACCTTGACGAATTTGGCATCGCCACCAAGGCCGGCCACTTCCACAGTCGTGGTGGCGTAGATGCCTTCATGCGGGCTCTTCATGTCGTCTATGGTGTTGTAGACCAAGCCGAGACTGACGGACGATTTGATCCAAGGGCTTTCATCAATACCCTCTCGAATTGCGGCAGAAACGTCGCATTTCGAGGGATCATAGGTGCCGCTGGTCAAGCAGTCATCATCATATTTATACTTTTCCTGCGCGATATTGTACGCTAGCTGCGTCGAGATATTATCGGTGATCGGCAGGCCGAAGCGAACCGTCGCACCCAGCGTCTCGCTGTCGTAGTCCGAATAATTTCGCGTCTGCTGGAAGATATCGAAACCGGCGGCGATACGGCGCCCGAGGAAATAGGGCTCGGTGAAGGACAGGCTGTAGTCGCGCGAATTCTTGCCGCCGCCGGCCGAGACCTTGATGTACTGGCCGCGACCGAGGAAGTTGCGCTCCGCAACCGATCCCTCGACGGACGGACCGGCAGTCTCGCCACCGGTCGAATAACCGGCGCCGATCGAGAACTCACCAGTCGACTTCTCGACCACGTCGACCACAAGCACGACCTGGTCAGGCTCGGAACCCGGAACAGTCGAAATGTCGACTTTCTCAAAATAATCCAGCGCTTCCAGCCGCTTCTTCGCGCGCTGAATGAGAACCTGGTTGAAGGCGTCGCCTTCGCTGACATCGAATTCGCGCCGAATGACATAGTCGCGCGTGCGGTCGTTGCCGCGGATTTCGATGCGCTCGACATAGGCCTTGGTGCCCTGGTCGATCGTGTAGACGACCGAAATGGTGTGATTCTCGAAGTTACGGTCGCCGCGCGGCGTCACCTGGGCGAAGGCATAACCAGAACCCGCCACCTTCTCGGTCAGCGCGATGATGGTGTCCTCGACATCCTTGGCGTTGTAGACGTCGCCCTTGTGGGTCTGAACCACCGATTCCAGCGCCTTCGAGTCGACTTCGGGAATGGTGCTCTCGACGCTGACGTCGCCGAACGTATAGCGGTCCCCTTCCTGGACGGTGATGGTAACGGTGTATTGGTTGGTCGTGTCGTCGAGCTCGCCGACAGCAGAGACCACCTGGAAGTCAGCATAGCCGTGATTGTAATAGAAGCGGCGAAGCGATTCCTGGTCGGCGCGAAGCTTGTCCTCGTCATAGACGTCGTCACGCAGCACGAAGGACAGGAAGCTTGAGCGCTTGGTGGCGATGACGTCGGACAGGCGGCGACTCGAATAGGCGCTGTTGCCGACGAAATTGACTGCGGCGATCTTGGTGCGGCCGCCTTCGTTGATGTTGAAGACCACGTTCACGCGGTTGTCGCCGAGGTCCATGATCTGCGTCGTCACGGCGGCATCGTCGCGGCCAATTCGCTTGTAGGCAGCTTTCACCGCCTCGACATCGGAGTCCAGCGTTGCCTGCGAGAACGTTCCGCGCGGCTTCAACTGCACGGCGATTGCCAGCGCATTGTCCTTGAGCTTCTTGTTGCCCTGGAACAGAACCTGGTTCACGACCTGATATTCGGCAACCTTGACCACCAGCGTCGAACCGACCTGATTGATCTGAACGTCCGAGAACAGCCCGGTACCAAACAGTGCCTTGACCGCATCGTCGATATCGGCGCTGGAAAACGCCTTGCCCGGCTTGATCGTGATGTAGTTGCGGATGGTGTCGGCGTCTACGCGCTGGTTGCCGTTGACCTCGACTCTCGAGACAACGGCTGCTTGCGCCGCAGATGTGGCAACGAACTGCACGGCGAGCGCACCTGGTACAACCAGAGCGGCGGACATAGCCACCGCGGACGCGGCGCTCAAAAATTTGGATGCTGCCTTCATCGGGCTTTTGTACCTTTTCTCGAAGTCCCCACGGCGAGAAAACCGGACGTGCGGTAATTTCTCCTACCGTATTAACCGGATTTTCCCTACACGCAAGGCTTCAGGTTAATTTGTAATTACTTAACCCTGATGCGTGGCTTTCGCGTCACGCATACCCCCGTGCATGGTAAACGGCGTCTCAACATTGCCGGTGCTGAAGCCAAATTTCTTCATGATTTCAGCACCCAAACAGATCGTTCCAGAAGACGAAGCCCATAAATCCCAGCACCAGAAAGAGGCCGGCCCGGTATCCCATTTCCATCATCCGCTCCGATACCGGACGCCGGAAAACGGCTTCGAGTGCGTAGAACAGGAGGTGGCCGCCGTCGAGGGGGGGAATCGGCAAAAGGTTCAGAATTCCGATCCCGACCGACAGTCCGGCGACGAGTTGCACCAGCCACAGGAAGCCAAGCTTTGCCGCCTGCCCCGACATCTTGGCGATCTTGATCGGGCCGCCCAGCTGGCATTTGTCTTCGCGGCCGACAACGAATCGCTGCAGGAACTGGCCGGTGCGCTGAATGACGTGCCCCGTCTCCTCGACCGCGGCGCCGACTGCTCCGACAGGGCTGTAGGTGATCAGCCTGGGCTGGCCGACATCCTTGTTGTTGACGACGCCGATGACGGCCACCTTGACCTTGTTGCCCAGTGCGTCCAGCTGCTCCATCGGCTCCGGCGTCGCGACGACCGTGACCTCCTTGCCGTCGCGCAACATGGTGAAGGTGATGGCGTCGCCGCCGCGGCCCGAAACTAGGCGCTGGACGTCGGCGAAGGTCTCAACCTTGCTGCCGTCGACGGCGACGAATCGGTCGCCTGGCAAAATGCCGGCCCTTGCGGCTGGACTGCCGGCGGTGACCGCCGCCACCATCGGCTCAAACACAGGGCGGCCATAGAGGGAAAACAGCACGGCAAAGACGGCAATGGTCAAAAGGAAGTTGAACAACGGTCCGGCCACCACCGTGGCGGCGCGTTTCCAGATGGGTTGCGTGTGGAAGGCGACCTTGCGTTCAGCGTCAGTCAGCGTTTCCAGATCTTCCGAACTCGGCTGGCTCGACGTGGCGCTCATGTCGCCGACGAATTTGACATAACCGCCGAGCGGTATGGCGCAGAGCTTCCAGCGCGTGCCGTGGCTGTCGTTGAAGCCGAGAAGTTCGGGGCCGAAGCCGATCGAAAAGGCCTTCACGCCAATGCCGCACCAGCGGCCGACCAGGTAATGGCCCATTTCGTGAATGAAGACGACCACGGTCAGCACGAACAGAAACGGCACCAGCGTGCCGAGGACAAAGCCTTCCGTGCTGAACAACGCGTGAAGAATTTCGTTCAAGTCATGCCCTCAAATTCACCCGCGGCAAAAGGTGTCGCCGCGACTGTGACATCAATCCAGGCGAATCCGTGGCGTGCGCCATTTCTTCGCCGTGAAATATCACTCAAGCCGGAAACAGCCCCTGCGCCGGATGATCGGCGCCCGCCGAAATCCAGCCGATCACGTATAGGGCAAAAGCCGCCGCGACAAGCCCGTCCACCCTGTCCATGACACCGCCATGCCCGGGTATCAACGCGCTTGAATCCTTGCGGCCGTGGCGGCGCTTGACCCAGGATTCGAAGAGATCGCCAGCCTGGGCAACAATCGACAGCACCAGCGCAACCAAGGCGAGGACGCCAAGATTGCCGGCCCCGGCGGCGGCAGCCAGAAGCACGCCGGCGGCCACGCCGCCGACAGCGCCGCCAAGCGCGCCGCTCTGCGTCTTGCCGGGGGATATAGATGGCGCGAGCTTGGGCCCACCGACGGAGCGGCCGACGAAATAGGCGAAGATGTCGGTCGCCCAGACCACGGCGAACAGAAACAGGATTGCGACCAGGCCGGGATGGTCGCCGCCGCGCAGCAGCGCCAGCGATAAGCCGGACAAAGCCGCGTAGGCAAGACCGGCTGCATCCCATTGCGCCGCTCCATGCATACGGGCGCCGACAGCAGCGACCACAACCATGGCCAGGACAAGAGACAGAAGCCACGATGCCGGCACGCCTGCAACCAGGGCGACGACGAAAACCAGAAGCAGCGCTTCGGGAATGAAGCCGAGGGTCGCACCGGCCAAGGGGCGCGACATGCGCGCCCATTCATAGAAGATGACCGCCGATATCCCGGCGCAAAGCAGGCGGAACCACAGCGCTCCCAACCAGGTCAGGCCAAGCGCTATTGCGGCCAGCACCAGCGCCGAGACGATGCGAAGCTGAAGATTGTTCATCCCGCCGCCGATCACGAGGCAGCGACATCTTGAGCGGCAAGCCCGCCAAAACGGCGCTCGCGGCCAGCAAAATCGCGCAATGCGTCGGCCAGGTGTTCGCGGCTGAAGTCAGGCCAGTAGCAAGGCAGAAAAACCAGTTCGCTGTAGGCTGCCTGCCACAGAAGGAAGTTCGACAGCCGAAGCTCGCCACTGGTGCGGATGACCAGCTCCGGATCGGGAATGCCTGCGGTGTCGAGGGCGCCGGCAAAAGTGTCTGCCGTGATCGCCTCTGCGTCGATCTCGCCGCGCGCCACTGCGGCTGCGAGCTTGCGTGCCGTGCGCACGATCTCGTCGCGCCCGCCATAGTTGAAGGCGATGACCAAGGTCAGCGATTCATTGCGCGCAGTCAGCGATTCGGCCTCTTCGAGCAGGCCCCTGATGTCCGGCTGCAGCCCCGCCCTGTCACCGATGATCCTGACGCGCACGCCGTTCTGGTGCAGTTCGGCCAGATCGCGGCGGATGAACAGCTTCAAAAGCCCCATCAGGTCGCTCACTTCGGCCTTGGGCCGCGACCAGTTTTCCGATGAAAAGGCGTAGACGGTCAGGAAGGAAATGCCGAGACCGGGCGCGGCGCGCACCGTCTTGCGCAGCGCTTCGACGCCGGCGCGATGGCCGGCAAGCCGCGGCATGCCGCGCGCCTTGGCCCAGCGTCCGTTTCCATCCATGATGATCGCGACATGCGCCGGCGTTGCCATTGTCTCGCTTTCGGGCCGGTGTGGGCCGACCCTAAACCTGCATGATTTCAGCTTCCTTATCGGAAAGCAGGTGATCGATGGTGCTGATCGTCTCGTCGGTCAGCTTCTGGACCTGATCGGAGCGCTTCCGCTGATCGTCCTCGCTGATGTCGCCGTCCTTTTCCGCCTTCTTCAAGAAGTCCATGCCGTCGCGACGGACATGGCGCACCGCAACGCGGGCGTTCTCGGCGTAGCCATGCGAGATCTTGACCAGTTCCTTGCGGCGCTGCTCGTTGAGCTCGGGCAGCGGAATCCTGAGGTTGGTGCCGTCGACGATCGGATTGAAGCCCAGATTGGATTCTCTGATGGCACGATCGACCGCGCCGACCATCGACTTGTCCCAGACCGAAACCGAAATCATGCGCGGCTCCGGCACCGACACGTTCGCCACCTGGTTGATGGGCATGGTGGTGCCGTAGGCCTGGACCTGGATGGCGTCGAGCAGATTGCTGGAGGCACGGCCGGTGCGCAGCGAAGCCAGATCGTGCTTGAAGGCGGCGATCGCGCCATCCATGCGCCGCTTGAGGTCGTCGAACTCACCACTCATCTTAGTCTCCTCGACCCGTTTGATCCGGGTTCAGTGCTTAGGGCCTATATTCGGACCCGCTTTCGAAAACTGATCCCCTTTTTAGGAGAGTATACTCCGGGTCACTCGTCGGCGACGATCGTGCAACGGCCACCGCCCCGCAGAATATCGCCGAAACCACCTTTTTCGTGGATCGAATAGACGATTATCGGGATGTTATTTTCGCGCGCAAGTGCAATTGCGGCGGTATCCATGATCGAAAGGCCCTTGTTGATGACTTCGGCATGGCTGATGCGCTCGAAGCGGGTCGCATTCGGATCCTTCTTGGGATCGGCCGAATAGACGCCGTCGACCTGGGTGCCCTTGAACAACGCGTCGGCGCCGATCTCGGCGGCGCGCAAGGCCGCGGCCGAATCGGTGGTGAAGAACGGATTGCCGGTGCCGCCGGCGAAAATGACGACCTTGCCCTGGTTCATATAGGCGGTGGCCTGGCGCTGGGAAAAACTCTCGCAAAGTTCGGGCATGGCGATGGCCGACAGCACGACGGCATCGACGCCGATCTTGTTCAGCGAGGTGCGCAGCGCCAGCGAGTTGATGACGGTGGCCAGCATGCCCATGTGGTCGCCGGTGACGCGGTCGCCGCCCTTGGATGCCACCGCCACGCCGCGAAAGATATTGCCGCCGCCAATGACGACGCCGACCTCGATGCCAAGTGCGCGGGCTTCGGCGATGTCGGCCGCGATTCGGTCGACCACCGAGACATCGATGCCGAAATGCTGCTCGCCCATCAACGCTTCGCCCGACGCTTTCAGCAGGACACGTCGATAGAGGGGCTTTGCCGTCATCTGGACCTCGTCATTGTTGCGTGTGGCAGCCTGGGCAGGCCGCCCTCGCGGGGGCGCCGCCGCTGGCGCGATGCCGAGTTCCGATACACGAAGGGGGCCGCGCGAGAACCCCGCCGCCCCACCCCCACATCCCCAAGCACGCGCGGCGCCCCCCGGGGGGGGGGTTGAGGCAGCGGAGCCCCCCCCCCCCCGCCCCCGGGCCGAACACAACCGC